>JADLAH010000125.1 GCA_020848315.1 Chitinophagales bacterium
AAAGGAATTACCGAACAATTGGTGTCGCTGGGGTTGGAAAGTGGCCGTATGAAGACAGGTACGCCGCCCCGCATAGATGGCCGCAGCCTGGATTACAGCAAAATGGAAGTGCAGGAAGGGGATGCCGATATCGTGGGTTTCTCCTATAAAAATATTGAAAAACCGAAGGAACAGCGCTGTTGCTGGATTACTTATACCAATGATACCGTACATGATATCCTGAAAACGGGCTTCGAGAAATCGCCGATGTTTCAGGGAAGAATACAGGGACTCGGTCCGCGGTATTGTCCGTCCATAGAAGATAAAATCAACCGGTTTGCAGACAAAAACCGCCACCAGATTTTTGTAGAACCTGAAGGCTGGAATACCGTAGAGATTTATGTCAACGGATTTTCCACCTCGCTGCCGGAAGATGTGCAGTACAAAGCCCTGAAAGAAATTCCCGGATTTGAGAACGTGAAAATGTTCCGTCCGGGTTATGCCATAGAATATGATTATTTTCCGCCTACCCAGCTGAATATGTCGCTGGAGACAAAAGCGATTAAAAACCTCTTTTTTGCAGGTCAGATCAATGGCACCACCGGCTACGAAGAGGCGGCCTGTCAGGGAATGATGGCCGGTATTAACGCCCACAAAGCATCCAGAGAGGAGGCACCGCTGATTCTCGGTCGCTCGGAAGCCTATATTGGTGTATTAATCGACGACCTGGTGAATAAAGGCACAGAAGAGCCTTATCGCATGTTTACCTCCCGTGCCGAATTCCGCATCCTGCTGCGCCAGGATAACGCGGACCTGCGACTCACGGAACTGTCCTACAAAATGGGATTTGCTGAACAGGAACGTATGGATCGCGTGGAAAAGAAACTGAAAGAAACCAACGAAATCATTCAGTTTGCCAAAGACTACAGCGTGCAGCCTTCCGATATTGACAGTTACCTGGAAGAACAGGGAACGACTCCTTTGATACACAAAATGAAGCTGGAAAAGATTATCACTCGACCGCAAATCAGCCTGCTCGATATGGTGGAAAATGTGCCGGCCGTACACCAGGAACTGGGCCACTATGAAAAAGAAATGCTGGAACAGGCGGAAATTTCCATCAAGTATGAAGGCTATATTCAGAAAGAACAGGATCAGGTGAAGAAGATGGATAAGATAGAAAATATCCCGCTGAAGCATGATTTTGACTATATGAGTCTGCCTTCACTCAGTATGGAAGCCCGCCAGAAATTAAGCAAAATTCGCCCGCAAACGCTCGGACAAGCCAGCAGGGTGTCGGGTGTTTCACCGGCAGATATTTCTGTCCTGATGGTATATCTGGGTCGCTAATTCTTTATGTAAAACCTTGTTCATGCGTCAGAAATTCAGAATCAACTTATCCCACATCCGCTGTGTTGCTGCTTTTCTGATCAGCAGCATGGTTATTTCCTGCGCGCAGATTGCATCGCCTACCGGTGGCGATCGAGACAAAACGCCGCCGAAAGCGGTTGCTTTTATGCCACCTTCGGGGACTACCAACTTCCAGAAAAAGGAAATAAAAATTGAATTTGACGAGTGGATACAGCCTTTACAGAATGCCAAAAATCAGGTCATTATTTCCCCGTCAATAGAGCCTTTTCCCAATATTTCCATCGCCAGAAATGAACTTTCTATCAAATGGAAACAAGCCCTTGACAGCAATACCACCTATAGTTTTTTCTTTGGAGACAATATCAAAGACAATAATGAAGGCAATATAATGCCCGATTTCAAGTACATTTTTTCCACCGGTTCTTACATAGATTCCCTGCAGGTGAAGGGTACCGTGCACACCACTCTCGAAAGTGTTCCGGAAAATTCTTACGTGCTGCTCTACAAAGACATGGATGACAGTGCTTTTTTGCAAAAACGACCTTTTTATATCAGCAAAATCCAGTCGGACGGAAGTTTTCAGCTAGACCATGTAAAGGAAGGAAACTACCGCGTGTATGGTTTGAGCGACAAAAACAACAATTATTACTACGACTTACCGACTGAAGCTATCGCATTTTCCGATAGTATTTTGTATTTGTCTGCTAGTATAGACACCCTTTCGCTGGAGCTTTTTTTGCCGGAAGAAATGAACTGGCGCATCGTGGCTTATGACCGGGTAATAAAAGGAGGCCGTCTGCAGATAGAATGGAATAAGGAGATGTCAACCACACAAGACCAGTTTTCCGTCACTTTGCAGGACACACTGTCTCCGGTTCAGCCCGTCGCTTTTCCGATGAAAGACGCCAAAAAGCTGATGATATATTTTCCAGGCATGCAGGCAGATACCGGCACCTACACATTGTATATCCGCAATAAAAACCAGCTGCTCGACTCGTTGCAAGTGCGTGCGGAAAGTCGTCGGTTCGGAACTCCTATTCCGTTTTTTACAGATACCATGGCTTATAAAAATCTGCGCGTAATTGAAGGAACACCTTTACAACTCTCGTCCGTTTTTTATTCGTTGTCGCCGGTGGATACATCACGGATACTGCTGACTGACACTTCCGGAACTGTTTTGCCTTTTAGTGTTTCACGTGCAGACGACTGGG
>JADLAH010000126.1 GCA_020848315.1 Chitinophagales bacterium
AAAAGAAGGGCAAAGATGCTGCGCATAGATAAATTTAAAATTATTTTGCGAACTAAGCGTATTTTTGCGCCATGAACTATCTTTCTGTACAGCAATTGCAAAAATATTACGGTGACAAACTCCTGTTTGAAAATATTACTTTTTTTATTGATAAAGGACAAAAAGTGGCGCTGGTGGCAAAAAATGGTTCAGGGAAATCCTCGCTGATCAAGATTTTGCAAGGGTTGGAGCCACCGGAAAGCGGCGAGTATAAATTTCACAAGGATATCAAAGTGGGATTCTTGGTGCAGGAGCCCGAGTTTGACGATAATAAAACGGTCTATCAGACCATCATGCACGCGGATAACCGTATTCTGAAGGCCAGTCTCGAATATGAACATGCGCTGAATGGCATCGGAGATTTGCAGAAAGCCATGAACATGATGGATGAACTGCATGCATGGGATTACGAGCAGCAGATGAAAACGATTTTGTCCAAATTGCTCATACACGACCTCGACCAGAAAGTGGGCAGCATGTCGGGCGGTCAAAAAAAGCGATTGGCCATGGCCGCACTTTTATTGGAACAACCGGATATGTTTATCCTCGATGAACCGACCAATCACCTGGACATGGATATGATTGAATGGCTGGAGGAATATCTTTCGCAAAGCAATATCACCTTGCTCATGATTACGCACGACCGTTATTTTCTGGAGAATGTGTGTAATGAAATTCTGGAACTGGATAACGGAATCTTGTACAAACATCGCGGTAACTATTCCAAATATCTCGAGAACAAAGAACTGCGTGAAGAAAATATGCGGGTGAATGTGGAGAAAGCGCAGAATACCTTCCGCAAAGAACTGGAATGGATGCGCCGGCAGCCGAAAGCCAGAACGACCAAAGCGCAATCCCGCGTCGATAACTTTGAAAATGTGAAAGCTGCGGCCACCGCCAAAACACAGGATAAGCAAGTGGAGATTGATGTGAAGATGCAGCGGCTCGGCGGTAAAATTCTGGAATTGCACAATATCCGCAAAGCGTATGGCGACAAAGTGTTGCTGGATAAATTTACGCATAAATTTCAGCGCGGCGAGCGGGTTGGTATTGTAGGAAGAAATGGCTGCGGTAAGTCGACATTACTCAATATTATCATGGGGCTGGAGTCCTACGATGGTGGAAATATTGTATTGGGCGAAACAGTTGCTTTCGGGTATTACAATCAGAAAGGATTACAGCTGAAAGAAGATAAAAGAGTGATTGAAGTGGTAAAGGATATCGCGGAATATCTTCCCGTCGGCAAGGGAACTTTGTCTGCTGCGCAGGTGCTGGAACGTTTCCTTTTTCCGTTTGAACAGCAATATAATTATGTGTCAACGCTGAGTGGTGGTGAGCGAAGACGCTTGTATTTGCTGACGATTCTGATGAAAAATCCGAATTTCCTCATTTTGGATGAACCTACCAATGACCTGGATATTCTGACACTGCAGGTGCTCGAAGATTTCCTGATGGACTTCAAAGGTTGCTTGCTGATTGTGAGTCACGACCGCTATTTCCTCGATAAGCTCACCGACCATCTGTTCGTGTTTGAAGGAAATGGAAAAGTCCGCGATTTCCTGGGGAATTACAATGAATACAGGCTTCAGTTAAAAGAAGAGCAGAAGCAGGCGAAGCTGGATGAAAAGAATGCAGCTGCTGAATCCGCGAAGTTGGCATCCGCTAAACGCAAATTGTCATATAAAGAACAACAGGAATTGCAGCAATTGGAAAAAGACATTGAAAAACTAAACGCAGAAAAGCATGTGTTGACGGAAGAGTTGTCATCCGGTATCACAGACCATCAGCATATCCGTCAGTTGTCCGACAAACTGGAGTCGATAATTCAGCAACTCGACGAGAAGGAAATGCGCTGGTTGGAACTCAGCGAATGGGCCGGTTGATTATTTACAGGTATTAATGTCTGTACATACAGGTGCATCAGCCGGAATAATTTCTTTGCCACTCTGTGGTTTTCCATTCAGCACACTGTAGGTGAAATTACTCACCAGATCCAGTAATTTATTAAAGCCCACACTACCCATGCCATGTCCGCCGCCGCAAATCAGGTTGAGCTTTACGGTGTTGATGTTTTTCATCGCTTCGTAAATGGCAGCTCCACCCGCAATGTCCGGGAAGGTGTTTTTCTGCTTACACTTATAGGCTGTTCCGATATATGGGTCAATCAACTCATCACAGCTACCCGTGATAAGGCAAATCGGTGTGCTGGTTTTTTTTGTCAGCACACTCGGTGTGATGATGGCACCTGCCAGTGGGAATATACCTGCCACCTTCGTGTCGTATTGCATGTAGTCTTTCATTGGATCCAGGGTGCCTTGCGCTTGTCCCAGAACTTCCACCGGAAAATCTTTGTCTTCATACAGCACCAGTCCCAATGATGTGATGGCACCCGCGCTCTGTCCGCCGACAAAAATTTTATTAGGGTCAATGCCCAGTTGTTCCGCATTGGCCTTCAGATATCTTACCGCGGAGCGGGCATCCTGAACGGCACGAACCACTGCTGGATAAAATCCTTTGTTATAGTCGCCCTGACATTGTCCAGCCAGTAATTCATTCGGAAATCCAATGCGGTAGTCCATTGCTGCCACTACGTATCCTTTTTGTGCCATGCCTTTGCAGATTTCGGTGGTGCAGTCATCTACCTTCATAGAGAAACCACCGCCAAAAATATACAGGATGCACGGACGCTTCTTTTCAGCATCATTCTTAGGGGTAAAGATATCCATGATGAGATTCTTGGAACCACCATTGTGGGTCTGTGCATTTTTCTTAAATACCGTTGTCGTAATGTCAAAATCTGTAAAGACATAATCTTTGTAACGTGTGCCCCACGGATTAGGATTTGTAACCAGCATATTTCCACCACCGTAGAATGTTGTTTTTATCCTGTCTGAATTTTGTGGAAGATTCAGTACATATGCTCTCGGCGGCAACTGTCCTGTTGCCTTCTGTAAGCTGGTTTGTGTTTGTAACAAGGAGGTGCAACTGCTCAGTATAAAACTGCCGGCAGCCAATGCGAGTAAAGTGATTTTTCTTTGCATAACGGGAAAGTTATGTGCAAATATATCTAAAATTATGCCAATTGCCCGTTTATATTTTCGCTTTCTTCTTCCTGTTCTTTCTGAAATATTTCACTTCGATAGTAGAGATAAGCCAGAAAGATGCTCACTGCATTCAGGATATGCCATAAAGAATGTCCCTGCCAAATGCTGGTAGGAGAGCAGAGTTTATCGGTGATATCCAGTATCCATACAGAAGAAGAAATTAGCAGCGTGATGACGGAAGACTTTAATAATCCTACCAGACCTATGTTCTTCTTCATGCGTTTGATGATGAAGAAATTCAGTAGGAAAACGGCCGTTGTCATTGATGGGAATACAATATTTAGTGGCAATTTCCAAAGATAAAAGAAGAAGAGCAACTGTAATATAACGGCACATGTAATGAAAAATTTATTGGATGCATGCAGTTTTCCTCTGAATTTTATAACAGGGAAAAGTTTGAAGAGTGTGTAGGCCAGAAATGAGATAACCAGAAAGTACATACCGGTTTGGTCGAGTTTCTGGAAAACGCGGGTCAGTGTAGCGTGAAATAAAAAGCTACCGATGCCCATATATAATGCGGACAGACCGATGAGTGCAGAAAAACCAGGGTGTTTCGCCAGTAAATTCTTTACAGAATGTCTTTCTGAGTAGTGGTGGTCGTTTCTGGCAATGCCGATAAAAATAAGTCCGACGATAATAAAGCCGATATTGGACCATGTGTTCGATGGTTGTACAATCAGTTGATCATACCTATTCATTT
>JADLAH010000127.1 GCA_020848315.1 Chitinophagales bacterium
AAACCGCCCCACGCTTATATAACATAGCTTCGTGAATATCCTGTTACAACGCGTGTTTCGGCGTTTCCATGTGCTTGATATCTTCCAGATAAGCATCCTTCACCGCCTGCGCTACCATATTTGCCACATTCATATCCAAAGTAGATGGAATAATCTGATCGCGGTGTAAATCCGTCACGCAATTTGCAATCGCATAGGCGGCTGCGACTTTCATGCGCGGCGTGATTCTGCGGGCACGGATTTCCAACGCACCTTTAAAAATACCCGGAAAGGCAAGCACGTTGTTGATCTGATTCGGAATATCACTGCGGCCTGTTCCCACTACACCGGCACCACCTTTGTATGCTTTCTCCGGCGAGATTTCCGGAACCGGATTAGCCAGCGGAAAAATGATAGGCTGTGGATTCATCGTCATTACATCTTCGGTAGTCAGCTGATTCGCCTGACTCACCCCAATAAATACATCCGCGTTCACGAGTGCATCCTTCAGTGTTCCTTTAGTATTATTCGGATTGGTGAATTTTAAAATTTCGCGTTTGAAATCATTCAAATCAGCACGGTCTTTGTGGATAATTCCCTTGGAATCGCACATCACAATCTGTTTCACCGGTGTACATACAGATTTGTCAATCTGATGACACATCAGCAGTTTGGTGATCGCCAGACCGGCAGCACCTGCACCATTGATAACGACATTCAGGTCGGCAATATTTTTGTCCAGTAATTTGCAGGCATTGACGATGGCTGCCAATACTACAATAGCCGTACCATGCTGATCATCGTGAAACACCGGAATACCGAGCGATTGCAGTCTGTCTTCAATTTCGAAACAACGCGGAGAAGAAATATCTTCCAGGTTAATGCCGCCAAAAACCGGCGCGATATTTTTGATGGTTTGGATAATTTCTTCTGTATTTTGTGTCGCGAGACAAATCGGAAAGGCATCCACACCGGCAAATTTCTTGAACAACATCGCCTTGCCTTCCATTACAGGAATGGCAGCTTCCGGGCCCAGGTTGCCGAGTCCGAGGATAGCGGACCCATCCGATACGACGGCCACCATATTACCTTTGATGGTTAAATCCCACACTTTCTCTATGTCGTTCGCAATCTGACGCACAGGCTCTGCCACGCCGGGCGAATAGCACAGTGTCAGGTCTTTTTTGGATTTCAAATCCGTCTTCAGGGAAATACTGATCTTTCCTCTCAATTTTTCATGTAAGGACAAAGATTCTCTTGAATAATCTTTCATGTTATATACGACTTGCTGTTGGAATCGGGCAAAAGCGCTAAAAAACTACTAATATACAAGATATCTGAGCGTGTCCGGCTGCATTGCCACGCTGATAATGATAATTTAAAGCGAATAATTCGCCGGTATGAATATCACCGACATTATAAAAACATCATTTCCTGTTCCGGCTGATAAAATTCCTGTGCAATAAGTTCAAAAACAGTATATTTGCCTCGATTTTTTATCACTCAACCTAAAATTTATAATACAATGAAAGTAACCGTAGTGGGTGCAGGAGCAGTAGGCGCAACCGTTGCCGACAACATTGCACGCAAAGAACTTTGCCACGAAGTGGTATTATTAGACATCAGAGAAGGTTTTGCGGAAGGCAAATCCATCGACATGATGCAGACTGCTGCATTATTGGGTTTCGATACCAAAATCACAGGTTCTACGAACGACTATACAAAAACGGCTGACAGTGATGTTGTCGTGATTACTTCAGGTTTGCCGCGCAAACCGGGTATGACGCGTGAAGAGCTGATCGGCGTGAATGCCGGCATCGTGAAAGGTGTGGCTGAAAACATCCTGAAATATTCTCCAAATACAATCTTCGTCATCATCTCCAACCCGATGGATACGATGACTTATCTGGCGCTGAAAGCGACAGGCATCGCTAAAAACCGAATTATCGGTATGGGCGGCGCACTGGACAGCAGCCGTTTCAGATATTATTTATCTCAGGCGCTCGGATGCTCTCCGTCTCAGTTGAACGCAGATGTAATCGGTGGTCACGGCGACACGACTATGATTCCTTTGACAAGACTGGCGACGCTGGGTTCTACACCCGTATCTGAATTGCTGGATGCAGAGACGTTGAAAAAAGTAGCTGCTGACACCATGGTGGGCGGTGCTACACTGACCGGCCTGATCGGTACTTCCGCATGGTATGCACCGGGTGCTGCCGGCATGGCTATCGTGGAGTCTATCCTGCGCGACGAAAAACGTATCATCACTTCCTGCGTTTACCTGGAAGGTGAATACGGACAATCTGATATCTGCTTAGGCGTTCCTGTAGTAATCGGCAGAAACGGTTGGGAGAAAATCATCCAGTATCAACTGAATGAAGAAGAACAGGCTGCATTTGACAAGAGTGCTGCTGCTGTAAGAGGCATGAACGATGTTTTGAAAACATTGTCTCTGTAATTCTTTTTGCTATAAAAAGCGGATGGGGCGCCCTTCGGGCGCCCCATCCGCTTTTTTAACCTTATCGCAAAACATAAACCTCAAATATTCGTTACATTTAAGGTATGAAACGTCTGAATTCCTGCATATTATCTGCATCGCTGTTATTGCTCATCGTCTCCTGTAAAAAAGAAGAGACTTCCGATTTTATTACCGTCAGCATACAGCACAGCAATATGAGTGGCGTTACGAGCCAGAATAGGTATTACACGCTCGACTCCATGCTTGTTTATCTGTCTAATTTCATCTTTGAAGACAGTGCCGGAAATTTTTATCCGGTAAAAGAGGTGTATCTGTATAAATCTGGAGAGAACAATACCTTTCAGATTAACAGGCCGAAAGCTGCCCTTAAGAAATTCTATTTTTCATTCGGACTCAATCCTGCGCAGAATAATGCCAATCCCGTTTCTTTTCCCATTGAACATCCGATGAGCCGCGAACAGGGTATGTACTGGGATATGCTCAAATACCGCTTTCTGGTAGCAGAAGGCAGCATCGACTCCACCACGTCCGGGGCGGCAAGCATACAAAATGTTTTTTCCATGCATTTGGGCAGCGACACCCTCTATCGTGTTCTGTCGACAAACAGCATTCCACAGGCCGGCGGCACATACCGCATTTCACTGAATGCTTCCGACTTGTTTGTACTGGATGAAGCAAATTTCCGATTATCCAATTTCTCCAATCACAGTACGGATGAAAGTATGCCGAACGCCATCAGCATCACGGATGCATTCACCGACGGAATAACGATAACAGCCGAATGATATTTACCCACAACAGATACCACCGCTACCTTTCCTATGGCATTACAGCCGCACTATTGCTGCTGCTTGCTGCGTGCAAAAAAGAAACTGTTGCCACCACCACTCCTTATCCTATTCCGAATATCCCGAACTTCCGGAAAATGCCTGTCGACCCCGAAAATCCTATGACAGTCGAAGGTGTCGCATTAGGGAAACGCCTGTTTTTTGATCCTATCCTTTCCAGAGATTCCACTATCTCGTGCGCATCCTGCCACCTGCCCTCCAAGAGTTTTTCCGATACCAAAGCGCTGAGTAAGGGCATCGACAATATTGAAGGGAAACGCAACGCGATGCCGCTGGTGAATCTCGCGTGGTTCAAGAACGCCTATTTCTGGGATGGCCGCAGCAAGACGCTCCGGGAGCAGGCTTTATTTCCGGTAGAAGCGCCGGATGAGATGCACCTACCGTGGCCACAGGCGGAACTTCGCATACAAAGACATCCTGTATACAAAACGCTTTTTGAAAAGGCCTTCGGCACCGGCACGCCTACCCGAACCGAAATCACGAAAGCAATCGAACAGTTTGAAAATACATTACTCTCCTACAATGCGCCGTTCGACCGCTATCTGCGAGGTGAAATACAGCTGGATTCTTCGGTGCTGCGCGGACTCGAAATTTTCCGTTCAGAAAAAGGCGACTGCTTCCATTGTCACACTACAGCTTCTCCGGAATTATTCATCGATCCGCTGAAAACATTTGCCAACAACGGCATGGACGCTGCAGCTACCGTATTTGATTTTCCCGATCCGGGATTAGGCGCTATCACCGGCAATAACAACGATCGCGGAAGATTCAAAATACCGACGATGCGGAATCTGGGATTCACCGCTCCCTACATGCACGACGGCAGGTTCGCCACACTGGATGAAGTGATAGACATGTACAACCTGGGACCTAAAAACTCTCCGAATGTAGAACCTATCATGATAGAAAAAGCCAATATCCGTTTTCAAAATACCGGCAGCTACGGACTGGGACTCACCGCGCAGGAAAAGGCGGATTTAAAGGCTTTTTTGCTCAGCCTGACAGATTCCACTTTTATTCAGCCTTAAGTACTAAAACAACCACATAAGGAACTTTAGAAACACCAGCCACGTGTAGATATTTCCTCCGTGCATATTGGAATCTAGCTTACTTGAGCACACAAAGAAAAAAGTAAATTCCATTTGGTCTTCATTTATCCTGTAATAAAAAACAATCCTGCAACCGGGTAATCAGTTACCGGAATTAAAAAAAACGGCGGAAATAACTTAATTTGGCGGCTCTTTTCGTCAAGTTATGCCAACGCCAGCAACCACCACTGTATCCTATTCATTCTTACTGGAAAAGCCTGTATCCGCTCCGGATTATACGTGTTTTTATGTACTAAAAAAGACCAAAGATAAAAATGGCATTCAGTTTCAGACCTTGCCGTTGGACATGGCAACCCTGGATTTTCTGCAACCCAAACTGGCAAAGGAAGTTTATCAGTGTATGGATAACTTCACCTCTCACTCGCTTAAATTCAGGCTTTCCGAGCATACTAAATTCTTCAAAAAACAACGTTCCGGAACTGCCCTCGACAGCTATCTGCACAAGGCTATATTGCGCGAACTGATTCAGTATTTCAGGGCAATTCCCGCTTTGCAGGAACCGGTTTCCTTATATCACGCCACCATCAATCCTGCTACCGGCAATAAGTTGATGGCACCATGTATATTCTCCGCCATCCACCCTGTTCTTTCTTTTGAAATCATACAGCGGGAGGACAACAGTCTCGGTTTACAAACCTATATACAATTGGGAGAGGAAAAATTTCCACTGTCAGAACTTTCCCGCAATCTATGCCTGCTGAACAAGGGCAACACCTATTTCATATTGGGCTACGATGATGTGCGTACACTGGAATGGTTGGAACAAATGGCTCCGGAAAAATTCGCGCAGGAACCGGCGGCATTCAATCAACAGGTGATACAGCCGCTGATCAGAAAATACACCGTTAACAACCTGCATATTTTTGAAAAGAAGAAAATCGAGGCGACACCTACCAACTGCATCCTGCTGAGTGAAATCAGCAGTGGCGCATTTCTTATGCTGACGCCGCAGTGGAAATATGAAGACATCCTGATAGAGGGTCCGCCCGCCGCAGAAAAGGAAGTAAATATACAGGGCGAACTGTACGCCGTTATCCGCAACACGGAACAGGAACAGGCCTTTCTGGAATTGCTCCGAAAAACACATCCCAATTTTGAGAAGCAACGCAACGGATATTTTCACCTCACCTATGAAGATGCAAAAAAGAAAAACTGGTTCCTGAAATTTTATCATCAGATGCTGGCGGAAAATGTGGAACTGATTGGTATGGACATGCTACAGCATTTTCGTTATTCACAACATAATATCACTACCGAAATTAAAGATATCAGCACACTGGAACACGCGGTGAGCATGACGATGATACTAAAATTCGGCGATGAAATGGTGAGCCTGTCGGAAGTGCAGAAAACGCTGTTCAATCAGCAGAAAAGCATCTTACTGAAAGACAACACCATCGGCATACTCGATGAAGAATGGCTGGCAGG
>JADLAH010000128.1 GCA_020848315.1 Chitinophagales bacterium
TCCAGTTGAACGCGACCTCAAATGTACAGCCGCAGTTAGGTGTTATAGCCGACCTGAGCGGACTGCAGTATGATATCATTCTCGCGAATATCCACCGCAATTTTCTGGTGGAGTTTATGGGCGAACTCGCCGCTTTGCTGAAAGAAGACGGCTATCTGCTGGTTTCCGGCTTTTATCAGGAAGATTCCAAAGCCGTGCTGGATGCCGCTTTGGAACACCATTTGATAGCACAATATGAAACCGTGCAGCATAACTGGGCCTGTATCCTATTGAAGAAAAATAAATGACCTTTTACATGAAGAAAATAACCCTGCTTTCCGTCTTAATGTTATTGTCCATTATCACCGTGATGGCGCAATATCCCAAAGAATTCCCGAATGACAATGCCGGATATGGCAAAGCCTATGCGGAATTCATTAAAACCTGTACCCGCGACGACTGCAAGGAAGTGGCAGAGAAATTTCCCAAGGCCATTGTGTCTGGAAAATCTTCCGAATATTTCTTTAAAATAAAGGGTATTACACAATCCATGCTTTTGAAAAAAGCGCCCGCTTATCCTGTTTTTATGGAGTTTGCGTCCCTCTTGCTTACGTTGGATGTGACCAAGGCTAATCCGACGGCGATAGATAAAAACTTTGATATACTGCAAACACTGATAGATAAGGCTAAGCCCGGAAATTTAAAGGAGTTTACGGGGTATGTGCAGTACCTCAATAATCTCTATACGCAGAATGCATTGTATTACACCAACACCAATCAGTGGAAAGCCACCGGTGACTACACCGTGGATTTTACAGATGAAAAGCCGGTGTTTACCTTTGCTGTTACCGAATTGACCGGCACGTCCAATATCGATACGATTGTTATCAAAAATGAAAAAGGGAAATACTATCCGCTGGAGCACCTGTGGATAGGGCAGTCGGGCAATATCAGCCTGCAGCACGCCGGCTTCGATCCTGCCAGCAATTTTGTGCAGTTCGGCGCGCATCAGATTAACTTTTCGAAAACGGACATCATCATCGATTCTGCGAAGTTCACTTTCAAACCGGTGTTGGGCGATGTGCAGTTGGGAACCTATACCGACAAACTGCTGCAGGCAAAGGCGCAGGAGCGTATCTATCCGAAATTCCGTTCTTACAGTAATGACGTGAAGTTTAATACTTTCGGCAAGGAAGTGAAATTCAACGGGGGCTTTCAGCTGGAAGGTACCAATATCTATGTGGTGGGTTCCGACACCGTATTGCCTACGATATCATTGGCGGATAAAGGCGGTAAGGAAGTGGTGCGCGTTACCGCAGACCGCATACAGATAAAAGACTTTAAAGATCTCTCTGTAGCGGATGCGTCGATGACGATATTTATGAAAGACAACACCATCGTACATCCGTATATCAACTTTTTCTACTCCTCAAAAACCAAGGATGTCAAGGCTTCGCGCGATATGAAGCCATTGTCCAAACAGCCTTTCACGAGCGAATACCACAAGATGTTTTTTTATGTGGATGAGTTAAAATGGAATCTGGATAGTACCGTGATGAAGTTCAGTATGTATACCATTTCCGGCGATAAACCGGCTATTTTTGAATCGTTTAATTACTATCAGCCTAATCTGGAAAATAAATATAAAGGTCCGACAGAACAGGGACCTATTGACAAGATATTCCGCTATTACGAAAGCACCGGCGACCGTTATGTGGATGCGCAAAGTATAGCGCTGGATATTAATCCGGGCGCTCCGTTTTCCGCTACGCAGCATATTTTCTACAAACTGGTGGAGGACGGTTATATCAACTACGACCCGAATATCCGCAGGATAGAAGTCAAGGAAAAGCTGGTGAATCAGGCGCTGGCTGCAAAAGGAAAACAGGATTACGACTTCATTAAGTTCGCTTCCTTTAAGCGCGCACTGAATGCACGACTCGACATCAATTCCAATAAACTCGAGATATATGGCGTGGAAGAGATAAATATGAGCACCAAGTCAGGGGTGAAATTCATTCCGAATAACGATACGGTGTGGATTGGTAAAAACCGTGTGATGAGTCTGGGTGGAAAAATCATTGCCGGAAAATTTGACTTCGTCGCCAAGATGGTTGACTTCGACTATGACAGTTATTCTTTCAAAATGAAGAATGTCGATTCTATGGTCGTTTATATTCCGGAAGGTAAACCCAACGAAAGAGGGGAAGTGAAGTTAGTGCGTTCCAAAACGCCTATTCAGAATGTTTCCGGCACCTTGCACATTGCTGCGCCGGATAATAAATCAGGTACCAATAATGACAGAAAGTATCCATTCTTTACAAGTGGTGACACCGCGAAAGTGGCTTATAATAAAGGTAAGAACGGCGATAAATACGATAAGGATAAATTCTTCTATCAGGTGTATCCGTTCAAACTCGACAGCCTGAATGATATCGCTACGGAAAAACTGCAACTCAACGGACAGCTGATTTCCGGCGGGATTTTTCAGCCGATTCAGTCAGGTCTGAAATTGCAGGATGATAATTCATTTGGTATTGATGTGCAGACCGGAAGCAAAGGTTATTCCATGTTCGGTGATAAAGGAAAATATACCGCCGACCTCAAACTCAACAGCGAAGGTTTATCCGGTAAGGGTTTATTTGAATTTGGAAATATCAAGTTGTACGCGGATACCGCTTTCTTCTTCATGGACAGCGTTGCTGCGATGCTGGATAGTGTCCGTATCATTGAAGATAAAAAAGCGAATTTGCCGCAGACCACCATCAATAGTTCCTCTTTTACCTGGAATGTAAAAAAAGATTCCCTGATTGTCTCGGAAGGGAAAGGGGAGAAATTCAGTATGTACAATGGTACTACGGAACTGGATGGTAAACTGATATTGCATAAAAATCAGCTGGCCGGTTTGGGCGTACTTTCCTGGAATCATACCAAATTGCAATCGGATGATATTTCTTTTAAGGCAAGGCAGTTCGACGCGAAAAACGGACGACTCAATCTGTCCACCGACGACGGTCAGTCGTTGCTTGCATCCAATGATGTGAATGCCAAATTTGACCTCGACAAAAAAATCGCGGATATTGAAATGAACAAAAATGACACGATCCCGCTCGAGTCCTTCCGGTATGTGGCCAATCCGAAGTTCCTGCATTTTGATATCGCGAACAATAAACTCACGCTGAATGCCGCCACCAAAACAGGTAAATTCTTTCTCTTGTCCACCGATCCTACCAAAGATTCACTGCGCTTCGTTACTTCTACCGCTGACCTGAATCTGAATGATAACTCCATTTATTTTGCAGGTATCAATGAGCTCAAACTGGCCGACTCTAAAGTGATTCCGGATAAAGGGGAAATATTCATTGAGCAGGATGGAACCGTGCGTACATTGAAAAATGCCATGGTGGTTTTCCACGCTGACAGTGCCTATCATACGGTGAAAGAAGCGGAGATTAATGTCGTGGGCAGAAATGATTTTTCCGGTACCGGAAATTACTATTTCAAGATGAATAACGGCACCGTGGAGAAAGTCGCTATCGCAGAAGTGAATGTGAAGAATCCATATCGCGGACAGGTTATTCCGGAAGGCAAAAAAGGCAGAAAAATGCTGGAAGAACGCGACATGAGCAAAGTATATACGTATGCGAAAACGACAATAGAAGAAGATATGAATTTTAAATTGGATAACAAGATTTACTATAAAGGTAAATTCGAGTTTGACTCCAAGCACAAGGATATTTTCCTCGACGGTATGGTGAAAGTGGATATTGCCAATACCAGCAGTGACTGGATTGCCAACGTGCAGACACTCGACCCGAAAAAGCCGGCGGTCAGTATGGACAGCATCATGAGCCAGGCTAACAATAAGCTGTTTGTCGGTTTGATGCTGGATAAAAGCGGACCTGAGTTTTACACGACCATACTGCAGGATAAACGCAGCAGTAATGATGCTTCGGTGATGACTATTAAAGGCTCCATGAATTACAGCAAAACAGAGCCGAATACTGTTTTATTCGGAGATGAGAATGCATTCCGATCCGTCTTCGCACACAGTTCCTGTATCAAATACAACGAGGTGTCAAAAGCGATGGAAGGCGTGGGTGAAATCGGATTGGATTTGAAATTAAGATCCGCGAAGGCTACTACTGTGGGCTCATTTGTCTTCGATACGACAGGTAAGAATTTTGTAGTGAATGCCGATGTTGCGCTGAATATGTTGGTGCAGCCTTATGTGTCAAGCATGATTATAAACACGTTCACCGCTTCCGAAAATCCTGCGCCGATGGTAAGCCTGAAACGCAATAAATCCCTGCAACGTACGCTGTCCGTGCTGGTGAAAGATACCCTGGAGTCCAATCGTATTATCGCGGAATTATACACCTCCGATTCATTGAGTATCCCGAAAAGTATGGGCTACAACATACTCTTCACAGGAACTAAACTGTATTTTGACAACGATGAAATGACATTCAAAAGTGTGGAACCTGTTACGCTGGTTTATTTTGGTACGGATATTGTTCGACGTCAGTTCAATGCATATATAGAACTCGGCTATGGCGCGCAGGGCGATTTTGTCAATATCAATCTGGAAGATGCCAATGGCGAGTGGTTGTATATGCGTATTAAAAACAACGAAATGGGCGTGCTGTCTTCCAAAACAGATATCTATAACACATTGGTGTTGATGAAAGAATCAGATAAGGTATTCAAGGATGGCAAGGTGCCGGTGTTTGAAATCATGCCGACACAGAACTCCGTACGCGATAATTTTGTGGTAAGAATGGAAGACTTTAAAGAAAGATATAAAACAGTATTATTCAAACAATAGACTTATTATGGAAAAA
>JADLAH010000129.1 GCA_020848315.1 Chitinophagales bacterium
AGGGTCGGAATATCCAGGTGGTCGCGGTGGCCGTGTGACAACAGGATATAGTCGATATTTTTCAACTGATAGATATCGCAGGGCAATCCGTGCCTGCGTTTCATAAAAGGCGTCAGATGCTGGAAAACAGGGTCGGTGAGTAGCCGCTTATCGCCCATTTGTATGTAAAAGGAAGAATGCCCCAGCCAGACGATCTTGTCGTGCGGGCTTTCCGCAAAGTTGTTGTTGATATGAATTTCAGGACGGAATTTATCCTGTTGCTTGTCTTTTTTCTGTGGATTGGGCGAACTCACCCAGCGCAGTAGGCGTTCCAGTGGCAGCTTGTCACGTATGTCTGAAAAGACATATTCCCCGTTAATACAGAGGTTGCCCTGCACATCGTCGCGGATAAAGGGCAGGGCGGGATTGTATCGGTATTGTTTTGCCATAGGATAAAAATAAAAAAAAACCTGTTAGATGACTAACAGGTTTTTTTATTAAAAAGTTCGGTAGATTATTGTTCAGCCGGTGTGAAGTCAACACGTCTGTTAGACTGGTGTTGGTTTTCATTCTTAGCATCTTTAACTACAGGCTCAGACATACCCATTGGTAATTTGATGAATCTGTCTTCTGCAATTCCGTAGTGTTTGATCAGGTACTGAATAGCAGCGTTTACACGGCTTTCAGACAATTTCTGATTGTAAGTTGCGGAACCTCTGGTGTCGGTGTTGCCTTTTACATTTACTTTCAGAGATGGGTTAGTCACCATTACCAGACCAACTTTTTTCAATTCGTCTCCAGCTTCAGGAGTGATGTTGTATTTGTTCAGGTCGTAGTATACGGAAGTAAGTTTCCATACGGTTTCTTCCACTTTCTTGATTTGTTGTTTGATTGGTGTATCGTCATAGATTACAGCAGCGATTGCTTTCTGGATAGCTGCAGAGTCATTGCCAACGTTTTTGCAGTCAACAATTGCGTATGCAGGAGAAGAGAACGGCTCCGGATCTGTAGAGTCTGGGCAACCATCTTTATCGCTGTCTAATGTTACGCCGTGTGCATCAACTGCATAGCCTGCTGGTGTATTTTGCTCTTTATCCAGGATATCCAGTACGCCGTCACCATCTGTATCTTTCAGGTTAGGTTTTTCCGGTTTAGGTTGGTTCTCCATGATGAACGCGATAGGGTTTACCCACTCTACGTGTTCTTTCTGAGCACCGATGCGTCCGAATTTGTAAGCGAAGAATACATTAATGTATGCAAACGCATCGCGGTTCATTTTAGCCAGTGAGTTAACTACTTTGCCGTTCTGAACGTCTGTTGTGAAGTTGAATGCATCTAATTTATCAGAGTTAGTGAAGGTGAAGTTACCTTCCAGACCCATATCAAATGATTTTGTCAGTTTGAATTTCATACCAACAGCCATTGGGAATACTACTTCAGTAAATTTGTTGGTATAACCTTTCAGGTATTGAGAGTTCTCAATCGGTTGGTCGTTGGCAGAATTGTAAATCTGAGAAGATACGCGGATTAAACCTACACCCAGTTTGGTATAGAATGCGAATTTTCTGGATTTAACAGGTTTGCCTGTCACTTGAGAGCGTATGTATTGGTTGTAGCCCATTCCCAAGCCTAACCAGTCAATATAGAAATTGACAGAAGCCTGGTGGAAAACGTTTGTTTTGAAGTAAACAGGCTGATCGAAACCTAACTGTTTCCAGTATTGTCTGTCTTCCGCGAAACCACCTTCGGTAACAGTACGACCTAACAATTTACCTAATGTATAGTCTACATTTAAACCAAATGCACTGTTGAACATTTTGGTCAGACCGATACCGGCACCCCATTGGATTTCACTTTGTTTCTTCAACTGTCTTGCCCAGTCGTAGCTTCTGATATCCGTGAAAGGAGTCGTTGCACCGAAGTGTACGTTAAGGCTCCAGTCCTGTAAATACTTTTTAGAGGTAACATTGTAGTACTTCTTAGCAGCTTTTACATCTGTAGTTGAACTTGCCTGGTTGCTGGCAACATCAACATCCGCATTTTTTTTGCTTTTCTGTGCAAAGCCGGTGGTCGTTGCCATAAGCAAAGCCAACACCATTAGCATTACATAGTTTGGTTTTGTCTTCATGTAGAGTGTTATTTGTGGTTAAAGTTAAAGAATGTTATTCAAAATCCCAAAGACATCTCAAATTTAATAATTATTCAACATAGTCTAAGTCCTTGCCATATGTTTCTTCGAGTTGCGTCCATGCCCAGAATGCGATGCCGATGCAGATGACACCCACCGCCAGATTGGCGCCGATAGTGCCCCATCCAAACTGTGTTTTGAAGGTGATATACAGGAAGTTAATCCCGATAACCGCGCCTCTCACAAAGTTGGGTGCCGTATTGGCTACCGTCGAGCGGATGTTGATACCAAACGATTCTGCGGCAGTACTCATAAAAACCGCCCAATAGCCGATACCGAATCCGAGCAGGAATATCATCGTGTAAAAACCGGTCATATTCATCCTGCCGATCCACCAGAAAATGGCAATGAAAAAGATAAGAATACACAAGAAGGTCAGGATAGCCTTTTTGCGGCTCTTCAGATAATTGGATAAAAGACCACAACTCACGTCACCGATGGTGAGTCCGCCATATACCGTCATAATAGCGTAAATGGCCACTTTCTTCTTGTCGCCATAGTCGAGTCCAAGTGCTTCCGCGAGTTCGGGCGCGTATTTGGCATATAATTGAACGATATACCAGATCGGAATGGCCAACGCAATTACCGCGAGATATTTGATGAACTTCTCGCGACTCCTGAACAGGATCCGCATATCGCCGAGACTGTGTGTTTTTTCTTTTACACTTAAATACATACCCGATTCAAAGACGCTGATGCGCAATATTAATAAAGCGAAGCCCATGCCGCCGCCAATCAGATAACAAGTCTTCCAGTCCTGCACCCACAATACCAGCAGGCAGCCGAAGACCGCCCCGAGTACGCCGAAGCCCGCAATGAAAGCGGTGGCCAGTCCTCTTTTCTCCTTGCTCATGCTTTCGTTCACCAGCGTCACACCGGCACCGAGTTCTCCGGCCAGACCAAATCCGGCGATGAAACGCAGGAATTCATATTGCGGAATGGTGGTGACAAATGCGTTCAACGTATTCGCGATGGAATAGGTGACTATAGAACCAAACAGCACCGACAGCCTCCCTTTCTTATCCCCCAGGATGCCCCAGAAGATACCGCCCAGCAGCATGCCCAGCATCTGCCAGTTGTCCAGGCGCAATCCGATTTGTTCGAGCAGGTGGTCTTCCACGCCGAGTCCGCGCAGACTGCTGACGCGCACCATCCCGAACAGCAATAAATCAAATACATCCACGAAATAGCCCAGCGCAGCCACGATAACCAGTATAGTAACGCCTTTATTATTGCTTTTATTCATAGTCGGAATAGTCGGTTTTGGGATATGGTGGAATTATTTCTTAACGGCCATTTTCAGGATTTCCCAGTAATTGGGTTTTAGCAGTCCGTGTTGGTAAAAGCCGCGTGCCAGCAGCATGTCGTGCATCTTCGGTGAGTTGTAAGACGGCATATTCTGCAGGAAATGATGTTCCAGATGATAATTCACATGCAATGGCGCAAACAAAATGCGCTCAACGAAATTGGCGTAAGTGGTTCTCGTGTTTTTATACGGATCGTTGGTGTCTTCCACTACACTGTGCTCCGCGATGGAACGGATGCGCAGTGAAAAATTGAACGTCGTGAGGTTGGCGCCTATCCACAGCAGATAGAGCAGCGGCTTGCCCAGTGCCAGCAATATCAGGAAGAGCGAAAGGTTGACCAAAATCGGACCGCGCAGGTTGTAGTAGCCGTTGCGCAGGATGACTTTCCACGGTCTGTTTTCCTGCGGGATTTTCTCCACCAGATTGCCCAGGTTGTATTTGATGAATCCGGTGTGCATCGCGAGCAGTCCGAGATCGGCTTTGATGCCCGTCAGTCCGAGCAGGTCGCGCGTCATTTTGCGCAGGATGCCGGCGAGTTTCGCGGGATAGCCTTTCACCAGATTGATATCCGGATCGTCGGTGGTGCCTGTCGCGATGTGATGCTGGAAATGATAGGGACGGTATTGCTCCACATTATTGAAAATGGGATAAGCCCCGAAAATATTGCCGATGATGTCGTTCAGCTTTCTGGTTTTGAATAAGGAATAATGCGACGCGTCATGCATGATAATCGCGCAGCCGAGTTGCTTGCCACCAATAATAAATAAGGCGATGATGACGGTAAATACATTCGGAAAGAATCCCACGAGTGCGAATGCAAATGCTATCCATGTCCAAACGGAAGCGACTTCCAGAAAGCCTTTCCAGTTGGATTTTTCATGTAGCTGCTTGATCTCTTCTTTGGTGAGATATTCGTGAATAATTTTTTTGTACTTCACGACCTGATTATTCTCAGGTTGTACTTTGAATTCCCAGTTGTTGTAGGTGGTTGCCATCGATGCTAAAATACAAAATTTCAGCATAAAAATGCATGCATTGCATCGAAGGTTTCTTTGGGATGCAGATTCAGGCAGAAATGACCGCCGCCGACCTGCACGTAGGGTTCGTCGGGTGCTCTGACGATGCGGTCGTGTTTGTCGTGGATGCGCAACGGATTCGGCAGATTGGATGTGATTTTGGGTTCGTAATTCATCTCCATCATCAGCGCCAGCTGGGTATTGGTGAATGTATGGAAATTATCCATCACGCCGGATTGAATATTGCGCATGTGTTCGTTTTTCACTTTTTCCAGCATATATTTTTTCAACGCCGCAGTTTTTATCAGACCTGTCATGGCAGCTATCTGTGTGATACGCGGCACCTGCTGTACAGTGTGTATTACCTTGGCCGGATCATTGAATGAGCCTATCATGCAAATATCACAGCCAGTCAGTTCGCGAATCTGAAAAGAAAAATAGCCACCCATAGAATGCCCGATGAGTTTGTCGGACGGATGAATGCCGTAGAATTGTATGAGTGCCTTCGCAAAGCGCCGCACGTTGATGAACGGGAAAGTGAACTTGTCCAGCACCGGCCGGTAGTCTACAGGCAGCAACAGGAAATCCGATAAATAGGGTTTTAATTCTTCAAAACAGCGATCGTCTTCGCCAAACCCCGGAAGCAGGAAAATTCTTTTTTGCATACTGCTAATGTATGCATTCTTTATCGATTTGCAGTTTACAAAAGTTAGCTTTTGAAATCACTGCGAAACATGTACTTTTGTGCTATGAATAAGAGACTGCCCGCAGAATGGGAACCACAGGACGCGATACAGATTGCTTTTCCGTCCAGATCATCAGACTGGATAGATTACTGGGACGAAGTGGTGCCCTGCTATATCGGCATCATTAAAGTGATATCAGCCTATCAGCCTTTAATCATTGTATGTGATAATAAAACAGAGGTAGCCGAATTGCTGAAAGAGGTGCTGAATGAGCGCATTTTTCTGATAGAAATGCCTATCAACGATACGTGGGCACGCGACCACGGTGCGATTACTGTAGAAACCGACAATGGTTATGCTATTTATGATTTTATGTTCAATGGCTGGGGACTCAAATTCGCGGCGGATAAAGACAATCTTATCACCGGTAACCTCTGGAAACAAGGCGTTTTTCAGGCATCCTCGCTGGTGATTCCGGATTTGGTGCTGGAAGGTGGAAGTATTGAAAGCGACGGAAAAGGTACCGTACTGACCACCTCTAATTGTCTGTTGTCGCCGAACCGAAATCCGCATTTCTCGAGAGCGGAGATTGAGCAGAAAATCAAGGATTTGTTCGGTCTGCAGCGTTTGCTGTGGCTCGAGAGTGGCCACCTGGAAGGCGATGATACCGACGCGCACATCGACACCGTTGCGCGGTTTTGCGATGAACATACTATTGCGTATGTACAATGTACCGACGAACAGGAAGTGCATTATGAAAGTCTGCGCAACATGGAAGCGGAATTACAGCAATTCCGTACCGCGGATAAGGAGCCTTACCGCCTGATTCCGCTGCCGATGGCGGATGCTGTCTATGCGCAGGATGACCAGAGAAGACTGCCCGCGACTTACGCGAATTTTCTCATCATGAATGAAGTGGTGTTGATGCCAACTTACGGCTTGCCGCAGGATGAGCTGGCCATCGCGCAATTACAGCAGGCGTATGCCGACAGAAAAGTCATCGGTGTGGATTGCAGGGCGCTCTTGCTGCAGCACGGTTCATTGCATTGCATTACCATGCAGTATCCGAAAGGCAGCATTTGTTTTGATACATTAAAAACTTTAAACCAGTAACATGAAAGTAGGAATTGTACAACAGTCCAATACCGGTGACAAGGCTGCGAATATCGCGAAATCGCTGAAAGGAATCGCGGAATGCAAGGCGCAGGGCGCGGAACTCGTGGTATTGCAGGAATTGCATTGCGGTTTGTATTTCTGTCAGGCGGAAGAAACGGAGCAGTTTGATCTGGCGGAGCCGATTCCGGGCGAAAGTTCCCGGATTTTTGCTGATGCTGCCAAGCAACATGGCGTGGTGCTGGTGACTTCTTTGTTTGAAAAACGCGCACCGGGTTTGTATCACAATACTTCCGTGGTATTTGAAAAAGACGGGAGTGTGGCCGGCGTATATCGCAAGATGCATATTCCGGATGATCCTGCTTATTATGAGAAATTTTATTTCACACCGGGTGATATCGGATTCAAACCGATTCAGACATCCGTAGGAAAACTGGGCGTGTTGGTCTGCTGGGATCAGTGGTATCCGGAAGCAGCCCGCCTGATGGCGCTGGCAGGCGCGGAAATGCTGATTTATCCGACCGCCATCGGATGGGAGAGTACGGACAGTGTGGAAGAGAAGAACAGGCAGTTCACCGCGTGGCAAACCGTGCAGCGCGGACATGCAGTCGCCAACGGATTGCCGGTGATAGCGGTGAACCGGACCGGACACGAGCCGGACTGGACCGGCGTGACTAACGGTATTCAGTTCTGGGGGCAAAGCTTCGTCGCAGGACCGCAGGGCGAAATTATTTTCTCGGCACCGAGCGATGCGGAGATAAATACGGTGATAGATATAGATAAAAAGAGAACGGAAGAGGTGCGTCGTATCTGGCCTTTCCTCCGTGATAGAAGAATAGACGCGTACGGAGAAATTCTGAAGCGATATATCGATTGA
>JADLAH010000130.1 GCA_020848315.1 Chitinophagales bacterium
ATACGGAAAAACGCGCAGCAAAGAACTGCAGCCTATCTGAACGGTAAATAATCCGATAAATGACAGATGTTATCAAAACATGGGATTATGCCATTCTGAATACCATTAACAACAAAGGTCATTTCTTCTTATTGGATATAATATTGCCCGTCATGCGCGATGCAAACACATGGATTCCCTTGTATGTTGCACTCACGTTGTATACCGTCTATAAATTCCGCAGGAGCAGTTGGATATATATCCTTTGTATCGTGCTCGCTTTTGGCATATCCGATTTTGTGAATCACGAATTACTGAAACCTTTCTTTGCAAGAATGCGTCCTTGTCATCATACGGATTTATCCGTGCGATTGGTGCTCGGGCATTGCGGCGGACTGTGGAGTTTTCCGTCTTCACATGCAGCCAATCACATGTCGATGGCACTCACGATTATTGGACTGCCTTTGTTTTCCGGTAAACTATCAAAGTGGCTGTGGCTCTGTTGGGCCATCACCATCGGATACGCGCAAATCTATGTGGGCGTTCATTTCCCGACAGATATAATAGCGGGTTTTATTTTTGGCAGTATGGTTGCACTGGTAATCGTGCAATGGATATATCCACAACTCAACAAATTGCATCATAAATTTGATACAGAGAAATAAAACAGCAGGAAAATAAAGGAAAGGAAACTGAATTAGAAAATGGGACACCGATGGGGTTCGAACCCACGACCCTCGGAACCACAATCCGATGCTCTAACCAACTGAGCTACGGTGTCCATCTCTAAAGAACTGAGCCGCAAAGATAGAAATTTATTTGTAAATAAAAAGCACTTCTATTCCTGCTTAAAAAATAATTAACGTAGCATCCTGCACAAAAAAATCCCGAAACACAGTTTCGGGATTTTGCTATAGCATTGATATCTATCTATCCGTATATT
The DNA here is from genome assembly GCA_020848315.1 of Chitinophagales bacterium. Taxonomy (GTDB): domain Bacteria; phylum Bacteroidota; class Bacteroidia; order Chitinophagales; family JADIYW01; genus JADJSS01. The sequence goes on from JADLAH010000130.1 coordinate 923, forward strand.
GATTAATATCTGTAGTACTCCGGTTTGTATGGTCCTTCCACTGGAATATTCAGGTATTCACTTTGTTCCGGTGTCAGTACATCCAGTTCCACGCCGATTTTTTTCAGGTGTAAACGCGCTACTTTTTCATCCAGGTGTTTAGGCAGCATATACACTTTGTTTTCGTATTTATCGCTGTGCATCCACAATTCCAGCTGAGCAATCACCTGATTGGAGAAAGAGTTGGACATTACAAAGGAAGGGTGACCAGTTGCGCAACCTAAGTTTACCAGACGACCTTCTGCCAACAGAATTACATCTTTACCATCGATAGTGTATTTGTCCACCTGTGGTTTGATTTCCACTTTTGTGTGACCGTAGTTATTATTCAGCCATGCTACATCAATTTCGATATCGAAGTGACCGATATTGGCAACAATCGCTTTGTCTTTCATCAGTCGGAAGTGCTCGCCTGTCACGATATCGCGGCAGCCGGTGGTAGTTACGATGATATCTGCTTCTTTTACGGCATCCACCATTTTTTTCACTTCATATCCTTCCATAGCCGCCTGCAATGCACAAATCGGATCTATTTCCGTAACGATTACACGAGCACCTGCGCCACGCAGAGATTCTGCAGAACCTTTTCCTACGTCACCGAAGCCAGCAACTACCGCTACCTTACCGGCAATCATGACATCTGTCGCACGACGGATAGCGTCCACACAACTTTCACGACAGCCGTATTTATTATCAAATTTTGATTTCGTTACTGAGTCGTTGATATTGATTGCAGGAATCAGCAAAGTTCCTTTTTCCATGCGCTCATACAGACGGTGTACACCTGTTGTAGTTTCTTCAGATAAACCTCTGATACCTTTAGCCAGTTCAGGATAGTTGTCAAACACCATATTCGTCAGGTCACCACCATCATCCAGAATCATATTCAGCGGACGATCTTCAGAACCGAAGAATAAAGTCTGCTCAATACACCAGTTGAACTCTTCCTCGTTCATACCTTTCCATGCAAATACCGGAATACCCGCTGCGGCAATGGCTGCTGCGGCATGATCCTGCGTGGAGAAAATGTTACAGGAAGACCAGGTTACTTCCGCACCCAGTGCCACCAGTGTTTCAATCAGCACCGCCGTTTGAATCGTCATGTGAAGACAACCCGCAATGCGAGCGCCTTTGAGCGGCTGTGACGGACCGAATTCTTCGCGCAGTGCCATTAAACCCGGCATCTCTGCTTCCGCCAGCTCGATTTCCTTGCGTCCCCATTCTGCGAGGGACATATCTTTAACTTTGTACTTCAAGCTAAAGTCTATTGCATTTGTTGTTGACATAATAGTTTTGTATTTGACTGCAAAATTAATCACTGTTCCGCTAAATAAAGTTGCCATAGGGCAACAAATTGAGAAATATCAGGCGAGAAAATCCCTATGCATACATTCATTTTCAAAATAAATAGCCGACATTTGTTCTGCCAAAATACACCCGACTTATGAACGAAATACTGCAACGCGAAGCAGCCATTACCCTGGTTAAGGATACTTTTTCCAGATTTTTATGTGATTATTTGCATCTTACCCGAGTGTCATCACCACTGATAGTACTGGACGGCACAGGATTAAATGATGATTTAAACGGCATTGAGCGTCCTGTTGCCTTTCCCATTAAATCGCTGGATGAGCAACGTGCGGTAGTGGTACATTCACTGGCCAAATGGAAACGCGTACGGCTGAAAGAACTGGGTGTGGAAACAGGCAGAGGCATCCTCACCGATATGCGGGCGCTGCGTCCGGATGAAGACTATAGCCCTATACATTCCATCTATGTAGACCAATGGGATTGGGAAAAACATATTTCAGCTGATGACCGTAATCTGCAATATCTCAAAAATACGGTGAACAATATCTACGAGGCACTCAAGGAAACAGAACAGGTGATACATCAGCATTATGCTAACCTTACCCCTGTCCTGCCTGAGCAGATTCACTTTATCCACTCGGAAGAACTGCTGCAGCGATATCCGGAAATGACCGCAAAAGAAAGAGAAAATGCTATCGCCAAGGAATATGGCGCGGTATTTATCATGGGCATTGGCGGCAAATTATCCAATGGCGAAGCCCACGACGGACGTGCCGCAGATTATGACGACTGGAGCACCAGAAATGAAGACGGTTATGCAGGATTCAATGGCGATATTATCCTGTGGCATCCTGTATTGCAATCCGCATTTGAAGTATCCTCGATGGGCATCCGTGTAGACAAACTGGCCATGGAAGTGCAGCTGAAAGAGAAAAACTGCGAAGACAAGAAAACACTGTCATTCCACCGCATGCTGCTCGAGGGCGCCTTGCCGGAAAGCATCGGCGGCGGTATCGGACAGTCACGGCTCTGCATGTTCATGCTCAGAAAATCCCATATCGGCGAAGTGCAGGTGAGTGTATGGTCTGATGCCATCAGAGAAAAAATGAAAGCAGAAGGCATCACGCTTTTATAAACTGATCTAGCGAATATTCTTCTTAATGCGGCTCAAAGAAGTCGGTGTAACACCGATAAAAGAAGCCAGATATTTCTGTGGAATCGTCTGCAATAATTCCGGCTTATTAAGCAAATCCAGATAACGCTGTTCCGCGGAATCGCGCTGCAAAGCAGTGAATCTTTCCAGTAAATGCAGAATCACATCTTCCCAGAATTTGCGCATCATCTCCTGCATTTTGGGATGTGTCTCGTACAGTTTGTTCAGTGCTGATTTCGGAAGATACAATATCTCGGATTCTTCGATAGCCTGCAGGTAATTATTCGTAGGCGTTTCGCTGATAAAACTGTAGATCTCAATCGCGGAAGAATGCCGAAGTGCAAACCAGACAGAGACTTCCACATCTTCCTGCAGATAATACAGGCGAAGACATCCGCTTTGCACAAAAATCAGGTCTTTGCAAACCTCACCGGCCACCAGCAGCAGTTCGTTTTTCTTCACCTTTTTCTTTTTGAACTTACTGACAATATCTTCCAGTTCCGCGTCGGGAAGCTGCACATAATCGCTGAAGAATTTTTTGAGTTCGGTGGTCATATTGGCATCCAAACTTAGTAAAAATTTATCTATCTCAAAAATGGCATACTATAAGAAATTCGTACATTTGGTGTTTATGTTCTCCTCTGCCGAACCACTGATAGAATGCGTGCCGAATTTTTCTGAAGGAAGAAATCATGCGGTTATTGATGCCATTGCCGATGCTATCCGACAGGTGCCGGACGTGAAGTTGCTGCACATCGACATGGGCTATGATGCCAACAGAACGGTATACACATTCGCCGGAAAGCCCGCTGCTGTCGCGGAGGCAGCCTTCCAGGCGGTACTGACGGCAGCGAAACTGATTGATATGCGCCAACATCATGGCGAACACCCGCGCATGGGCGCCTGTGATGTCTGCCCTTTTATTCCGGTGCAACATATCAGCATGGAGGAAGTAATAGCATTGTCGAAATCCGTTGGCAGACGCATCGGTGAGCAGGGCATTCCGGTATTCCTGTATGAATTTTCGGCGACATCATCGGAACGACAAAATCTGGCGTACCTGCGGAAAGGCGAATATGAGGGCATCAGCGATAAGATAATGCAGCCGGAATGGCAACCCGATTTTGGTCCGCAGCTATTTCATCCAACTTTTGGTATGATGGCGCTGGGTGCGCGCAAATTTCTTATTGCATACAATGTCAATCTCGACACAAAAGACCTGCAACTTGCCAAAAATATTGCCAGAGAAATCAGAGAGATGCGGATGCAATCCGGCAACAGCAAGGCACAGCGGACACTGCAACATGTGAAAGCCATTGGTTGGTGGATGGAAGCCTATAACTGTACCCAGATTTCCACCAATATTACTGATATTTTTGAAAGTCCTATCGTAGAGGTATTTGATATTATCCGCGCCACAGCAGACCGTTTCGGGGTAGCCGTTGCAGGCAGCGAACTCATCGGACTGATACCGGAAGCAGCTTTGAAACACGACCGGATGTCACCACAGGAAGTAGTTAGCTACCTCGGGTTAGATAGCTTAAAACCTTTTGATTTACAGGAGCGTATCCTCGAAAGACTTTTAGTAAAAGTTTAACAAAAAATCCTTCCCTTACATTTTTACATTCAATACCTTATGCATAATTTCAACTAACTAAAAAGGTGTATATGCTCAAAGGTCTTCTTTTTATTGCTGCAGGTGTGATTACATGGACTTTACTGGAATATGTCATCCACCGTTTTCTGGGACATATGAAAAAAGGAAAAAATCCTGTCCGTCTGGAACATCAGCGCCACCATGCGGAAGCACATTATTTCGCGCCCATGTGGAAGAAACTGATACTGGCAACATTGGTTTTGTCGACCTCCACCTTACTCACCGGACTGATATTTACCTTTGAAATGGGCTTCCTTTTTTCATTGGGTTTAGCAGGAATGTATTTCCTCTATGAATATACCCACCGAGTATTTCATATCAGAGAACCGCTGATTCGCTATGGTTTGAAAATGCGCAAACACCATTTTTATCATCACTTTGGCAATCCAAAATTAAATCACGGCGTAACTACCGCATTCTGGGACAGAGTGTTTGGTACTTATACGAAACCGGATGTTGTTAAAGTACCCAATAAACTGACGATGGTATGGCTTAAAGACAACCATCACGGATTGAAACAGAAATACCAGCGCCATTTCAAAGTGCATTAATCACGTTCTTTTAATACGTATTCTTTTCCGATAAACCGGATTCTTAGCATCTTTGTGCAACCAACTCATGAATGAACTTCCGGTTTTATTTGCATTGTTTTTGCTGGGTATCGTCGCTCAGTTTGCCGGATTTTTA
>JADLAH010000131.1 GCA_020848315.1 Chitinophagales bacterium
CATCGCCGCCATATTGCTCACTTTCATGCTGATAAGACTTCACGTGCGGATATTTTTTCAGATAAAACTGAACAGCCTGTTTCAGCGCTCCGGTTCCTCTACCATGTATGATTTTAATTTTATGAATACCATACATCACCGCCTTGTCCATAAAATTATCCAATGCGATAATAGCCTCATCCTTCATCATACCCCGCACATCGAGGTTAAAATCAAATTCACTTTTTTCTATCAGAATTTTAGATGAGAATCTGTTTTTGGATGTCGTTGCTGCCGACTTATTCTCTTTCACCGGCTGCAAAGCAGACAACTTCACTTTGGTTTGTATCTGTCCGAAGGCCACTGTCGCAGTATTATTTTTGATAGACAGCACCTCTCCTATTTCTGCACCATCTTCCAGTTTCACTTTCGAACCTACTGCAATCTCTCCTGAAAAAGAAGTGTTTACAGCCGGCGCATCTTCGAGTTTTTGTTCTATCTTCTCTCTGTTTTCATCAATGTATCGGCGTACTTCCAGAAACTTCTCTTTCTCGTTCTTCTGTTCTTTCCAGGCACGCATTTCATTTTCCAACTGCCGGCTTTCTTCATTAAATCTGTCCAGCAATCGCGCTTCATATTGTTTGAGCAATCGCTTCTTTTCCTTCTCCAATTCCTTGGTCAGCTGCTCATAACTTTTTGTCAGGTCCTGCAGCTGACTTTCCTTTACCTGCACGTTCTTACGCAAGCCTTTGATAAACTGCTTTTCCACCTGAATTTCAGACAACACCTCATCCAGTACTTTTTTATTTTCACCGGTTTTTGATTCCGCCTGCTCAATAATATAAGAAGGCAAACCAGCTTTTCTGGCAATCTCAAATGTGAAGGAACTGCCAGGCTGCCCCGTCTGCAACTGATACATCGGTTGCAGTTTTTTAGTATCAAATGCCATCGCACCACTGAGCATTCCTGCAGTTTGCGCGGCATACACCTTGAGGTTATTGAAGTGCGTGGTAATCACACCCGACACTTTCTTTTTATGCAGATTATCTAGAATTGCTTCCGCCATCGGGCCACCCAGCGCCGGGTCGGTGCCCATACCCATCTCATCTATCAGCACCATGGTGCGCTCATTGGCATTTGCCAGAAAATAGCGCATATTGGATAAATGTGAACTATACGTACTCAGGTCGTTTTCGATGGATTGCTCATCGCCGATATCCACGAAGAGATTATCGAATACAGACATCACGGAATTTTCGCGGGCAGGTATCAGCATTCCGAACTGCAACATCAATTGTATCAATCCCACCGATTTTAACACGATGGATTTTCCACCGGCATTCGGCCCTGAAATCACCATAATCCTGTTGCCGGCATCCAGCAACACCGTATTGTCCACCACCGGTTTGTGTTGTTTCTTATGGTGATACAACAATACCGGATGTACAAACTCACGCAGGTAAATCACCTTCTCTTCTGAAAGTTGCGGCATGCTGCCGTTGTACTGCACCGCCATATACGCTTTCGCCCGGATGACATCCAGTTCTGCCATCAGTCCCTGCAACTCCTCTATCATCGCCTTGTGCGGCTGTATCTTTGCGGTCAATTCAGTCAGAATACGCTGTATCTCGCGACGTTCCTCAATATGTAAATCCGTGAGTTCATTATTGAGCAATACCGTTTCATTTGGTTCAATAAACGTAATATTTCCATTGTCTGTAGCATCTGTAATCAATCCTTTGACACTGCGTTTATATTCCGAACGAACAGACAAAACCCGACGTCCGTCGCGGATGGTTTCTTCTGTTTCCGCCAGAAAATTCTGTTGTTTGTAATGCTGTATTGCACGGCGGAATGCCGCGTTGATTTCCTGGATTTTATCCTGTATTTTACGGCGAATGGAAGCCAGCGCAGGGCTCGCATTTTCTTTCACTATCTCTTTCTCTATGTCTATCACCTTGGTGATGGCTGCAATCAATCCCATTTCCAGGGAATAGGCGCTCATCTTTTCGGCGAGGAAAGGATATAAAATCTGCCTGGATTTCGGGGTGAAATAGCGGAACAACTCGGCAACTGCGCTGAGTGAATAATACAATTCTATCAACTCCGATTCATGCAAATAATAGTGTTCAATGGAAAGCTTATGCAGGAAGGTCAGCTCATTAAATCCGTACTGCGGCAACGCGCTATCGTGCTGCACAATTTCTTTCATTTCCTTCACATACTGCAACTGACGGCTCAGTTCTTCCAACTGGCGGATAAATGACTGGCGCTGCAACAGCTGACGCCCCAGACTGCCGGAACACAATTGTTCCAATTCCCTGACAATAAAAGGGAAATCAAGCTTCTGAAGCGTATTTTGAGGATGTACATTCATAGGGAAAAAGCGCTTTACGCGATGCAAAAATAAGCATATTATTGGTCTGCCGGAAAATACATTTTCATGATAGAATCGCTGAGTGTGCGATATACCACTGCCAGCTGAGGATCTTCTGCTTGCAGCAGCGCGATATGTTTTTCAATAATCTCTTTATCATTACGCTTAGCGGGACCGGTTTGTGCGTCTTTGGGAGGCAATGTATCTATTTTGTGGATGGTCTCCCGAATCAGCGGCAGCAGCATTTCAAATTCGAGCTGATGGCGGTTACAATATTCCTGTGCTATGGCGAACAGATGGTTGGAGAAATTATTGACAAAAACCGCGGCAACGTGTAAATGCTTGCGCTGCTCATCGGTATATTCGTATACTCTGTCGCTGATAAGGCGGGCAAATCCCATCAGATCAGCCTTGAAAACGGGATTGTTTGCCGTAATCAGTATCGGCACTTCCTGGATATCAATTTTCTTGGATTTGGAAAACGACTGCAGCGGATAAAAAATACCGGAGTTTTCAAAACCATTAAATACTTCGAGGGAAACAGAACCGGAAGTATGCACCACCTTTACCGTCGGATTCTTTTCATATACAAATTGTGCCACCTGCCGGATTGCCTCGTCTTTGATAGCAAAAATGAGTAAATCCACCTCCGTGTTCAGTTCCTCCAGATCGCAGATATATTTCGCATTCGACTGCCAGGCCAGCACTTCGGAATTATCGCACTGCTGACTGAAAATCTGCCCTATTTCCACGCCTCTTTTATGCAGTGCTTTGGCTAGATGTGTCGCCACATTACCACTGCCTATAAAAGATACTTTCCGGATGGAGGTGCTCACAGTATGTTATGATTTATTATCCTGTATTCGTTTGCGCATGCTCATATAGATACCTGCTGTCATCACAAAGCATCCGAGCCAGAGCACATTGATATACGGGAACTTGATAGCCTTCATGATAATGAATTTATTCAACTTTTGTTCTACCAGAAACTGCATTTTATTTTCCTGCGGCAAAATCTTGATCATGGAAAAACGGACATTATGCTTCTCCACTTTGGCAGGAATACTCGTAGCCACATTTTCTCTGACTAGATAAATAGGTTCGACGTAATAGGTAGTATCCAGTGAAATAAATTTCAGCGTAGCGCCAATGGCAATATCTGTCGGCAGTTTATCAAATCCGTGAATGTGGGCATCGGGATTGATGCCTTCGAGTACCACCATGCACCGGGATGCCGGTATGGTATCGCCCACGCTGATGGTATAGGTTTCTTCCACCATAGAATCCGCCGGCGTGCCGTCTTCTTTCAACGGTGCAGAAGTGATATGCGTATACAAATCGCTGGTGAGCACTTTTCTGGTAGATGGCACCGGGTTATTGCCCATTTTGTTATTCAGCAATATATTCGGATAGAGCGTAAAGGTCTTTTTAATCTCCCCTGATTGGGTCATTTCCTCATATCGCACCTTAAAGTAAACATGCTGATTGGCAAACGAATCGCCCTGATATGTAACGCGATATTTCCCCATCATAGCCGGCTCATCCTGATACAGCAATACATTCTCTTCAATTTCTTTCTGAGAAAATCCGCTGCCATAGTCTATCCCGAAGCGGTTGATAGACAATACTTCCTGACGTCCCTGCGACACCAGAATACCTACAAGCATCAAAGCAAATCCGATGTGCGTCACGGAACCGCCTGCAATTTTCCATTTACCTTTCAGTACCTGCAACACATACTGGAAGTTGGCCAGAATAGAGAACCAGCTGAAGAGCATCAGCAGGATGTAATCGAGGCGGTACAATTGGAATGGAATAATAAATGCGGCACTTAAAATAACAGCACCTAAAGAAGACCATATCAATTGCTTAAGCGAATCTTTTACGGGAGATTTTTTATACTTAAAGTACTGTGTAAATGCAGAACCTAATGCAACCAGAGCGGCCATCCATATCTGCACATCGTTGTAGTGGCTTTTAATATCGGACGGCGGCGCCAGATTTGTACTCAGTACTTTATTAATAACAGGAAAAGAGGTCAGCACAATAATATGCACAGCCGCAAAAACAAATATCAGGGAGCCTATAAAAAGCCAAAACTCTCTGGAATTCAATTGTTCTTCGGTGGCCTTTGAAGGTATTTCTTTTTTCAGGGTTCTGGAAACCAGCAGATATACCGCAGGTATCAGAAACACCAATACAGTGACAATCAGCTGTCCGCTCATGCCCATATCTGTAAATGAATGGACGGAAGCATCTCCGAGAATACCGCTCTTGGTCAGGAAGGATGAGTACAATATCAGTAAAAAGGAAAACAGGAAAAAGAGATAGGTCGCATGCAATGAATAGCCGGTGTGTTTATAAGCCATCAGGGTATGAATACCAGCTGCCAACACCAGCCACGGAACGAGAGAGGCATTTTCCACCGGATCCCATGCCCAGAAACCACCAAAGCTGAGTGCCTCATATGCCCAGGCGCCGCCCATCAGGATACCGGCTCCCAGCACCATCAGCGCAAACAAACTCCACGGCAATACCGGTTTCACCCAATCGGTATAATTCTTCTGCCAAAGGGAAGCGATGGCATAAGCTGCCGGAATAGTCGTCGCGGCAAACCCCAGAAACAAGGTCGGCGGGTGAATCACCATCCAGTAGTTTTGCAAAGACGGGTTTAAACCGGAACCGTCTTCGGGCACCCAGTCCGGATTCATCCGGAAAATGGGAATATCCATGGTGTCTTTTACCAGCGCAAAAGGACTTGAACCTAACTTATAACCGAAGAAATAAATACCTAGCAACATGGAACCCAGCATAATCTGCGCCAGGGATACGATACTCAGCACCGGACTCTCCCACTCTTTTGCTCTGAAAATCAGCACACAACCCA
>JADLAH010000132.1 GCA_020848315.1 Chitinophagales bacterium
GCCGACACGGGGCGTTTTTTCTTCCGGCGCGATGCGCCGCAGCGCTATCCGTTTAATGGCTTGCACCTGCTGAGTGTGGAGCACGAATCGCAGTTCTGCAAAATGTTGGATGTGACCCTGAAAGCCATGTCGGCGCTCATTCATCATCCTGCTTATACTACGTTTGAAATTTCCAAAAAGAAAGGCGGCAAGCGCACCATTGAAGCGCCCGATGAGGATTTGAAGGAGGTGCAACGTCGGCTGAACTATTATCTCAATGCATATTACCTGATGATAAAACCCGCATCGGTTTTCGGCTTTGTAATACAACCTAAGGAGAACGGGCGTTATTGCGCTATCGCGGAAAATGCCCGACCGCATGTCGGCAAAAAGCAAGTGCTGAATATTGATATCAAAGATTTTTTTCCCGCGATAAAAGCCGGTCGTGTAAAAGCCTTGTTCACCTCTGAGATATTCGGATACAATGAGCATCTCGCGACGTTGCTCGCCTTGCTGGTCACGCATAAAGGGGCATTGCCTGTCGGTGCGCCCACCTCGCCGGCCATCGCCAACTTTATCTGCTATCCGCTGGATATGGAACTGATGCAGTTTTGTTCCGACCACGGACTTACCTACACCAGATATGCCGACGATCTGACTTTCTCCGCGGAGGAGACTATAGATACGGATGATATCCTGGATATCGTGTCTATCATCAATAGTCATCATTTTGCGATTAATGAAAAGAAATTCCGTATCCGGTCGGCACACCAGCAGCAAATGGTGACGGGCGTAGTGGTGAACCGTAAAGTGAATATCGACCGTAGGCTGATCCGCCGTGTCCGGGCAATCCTGCACGATATTCAACAAAATGGGTTGATAGCAGCCACTATGCGGCATTTTCGTATCGATGAAATGCCGGATGATGCCGCCATCAGCTATTTTAGCCGCCGTACGGTCGGACTGGTAAATTTTATTGGTCAGGTGAAGGGGCCCAAGGATCCTGTTTATCTGCGTTATAAAAGAATCCTGGATGATTTATTCCCATCGTCTGTTTCGTCCCCTAAAACGTATTTCTAACGGGTATTTTTTCATTTTACCCTAATTTTATTACAATTTTTTCGGAAAATTACCCTAATTCTGTTACAATTATTTGCAAAAATTACCCTAATTTTGTGTAATGTTTAATAGGGGAATACATAAGGAACTGTTGCATTGGAAACAGAAAAATGGACGGAAGCCTTTGATTATCAGAGGTGCAAGGCAGGTTGGGAAAACAACAATTATCCATCAGTTTGCGACGGAATTCAAGCAATATATCTACCTGAATCTGGAATTACCAGAAGATAAACAATTTTTCTTGCAGTTTTCCAATATGGATACCTTATTGCAGTCGCTCTTTTTTCTGAAAAATAAGGAATTGTCGCGCAAGCACGAAACATTATTATTTATAGATGAGATTCAGGAAGTACCGGAAGCCGTACATCTGTTGCGATATTTTTATGAACAGGTGCCGGAATTGTATGTAGTTGCAGCTGGCAGTATGCTGGAAGCTCTATTCAGTAAGAATATCAGTTTCCCGGTAGGAAGAGTAGAATATTTGGTGTTGCGTCCGGTTTCATTTCCCGAGTTTCTGGCAGCAACAGGCGAAACGGCTGCGCTGCAGCAGTTGGAAAAAATACCTGTCGCGCCATTTGCACATGCGAAATTACTGCGCCTTTATCATACCTATGCGCTAATAGGAGGTATGCCTGAAGTGGTGGCACATTATGCCGCTAACAGAGACATTACAGCCTTAAATACTATATATGATTCATTGATAACCTCCTATATTGATGATGTAGAAAAATATGCGGTATCTCCCTCTCAGATACAGCAGATTCGACACGCCATTACGGCTGCATTCAGGCAAGCCGGTAAACGAATAAAATTTCAGGGATTCGGAAATTCTGCCTATGCTTCCCGTGAAATGGGGGAAGCACTCCGTACGCTTCAGAAAACTATGTTGATTCATTTACTATATCCGGTAACTGAAACTATCCTGCCAATATTACCCGATAGCAAAAAATCACCCAGATTGCAGGTCTTAGATACGGGAATGTTGAATTATTTTGCAGGTATCCAAAAAGAAATTATTGGAACAGAAGAATTGAACGATGTATACAAGGGGATTATGATAGAACATCTGACGGGGCAGGAATTGCTGGCAACACAGACTAATGCACTCAGTACGTTGCATTTTTGGGTGAGAGAGAAAAATACTTCTTCAGCGGAAGTGGATTTTATCCGTTTATTTGATAGTAAGCTTATCCCGATAGAAGTTAAATCAGGAAAAGAAGGAAAACTAAAATCTCTACATCAATACATGGAGGTTGCTCCGCATTCTCTGGCAGTCAGGGTCTATGGCGGAGAGTTGCAGATAACAGTGTGTCATTCCGTGTCAGGTAAAAAATATTTCTTGTTAAATCTCCCTTATTATCTTGTTTCTCAAATTGACCATTATCTGAAATGGTTGGTCAAACAGCAATCAAAATTATAATCAAACAGCATAGATTACCACCATCATCTCAATTCTCATCCCTTTTGTAATATTTACACCGTATAATTCACTAATATTGTATCGAAAATCAATCAGATGAAGAAAATATTTGCAATCGTGTGGCTGCTCTCAGCCAGCGTATGGGCGCTCGCGCAGGGCGATGTGGTCGGAAAAAACGTAGATAAATCCGTTAAGCCGGGCGACGATTTTTTTAAATTCGCCAATGGTGCCTGGATAAAACAAAATCCGATTCCTGCCGCGTATTCGCAGTGGGGCATCGCCAACCTCGTGCAGGAAGATGTATGGAAAAAACTGCGCACCATCAACGAACAGGCGATGAGCACCGCGGCACCGGATGAGAACACCCGCAAAATCGGCGATTTCTACCGCGCGGCGATGGACACGATGACCATCGAAACGGAAAAACTCAAACCGCTGAAAGAAGAACTGGCTAAAATCAACGCGATAGCCGACAAAGCGGCATTACTCAAAGTCATCACGCACCTGCATGCCATCGGCATTCCGGTGGCGTTTGATCTGGGCGTGTATCAGGATATGAAGAATAGCGAAGTGCATGCCTTGTATCTGTGGCAGGGCGGACTCGGATTGCCGAACCGCGATTACTACTTCAATAAAGACGCGCGCACGCTGGAGATTGTAAAAGATTACAAAACCAAGCATCTCGGCCGTATGCTGGAGTTCATCAACGCCAATTACGCGACCGGCGGTATGGGCGTTTTTGATCTGGAAAAAGGACTGGCGGCGAAATCGCGCAAACTGGAAGACCTTCGCGATCCGTACGCCAACTACAACAAAATGTCGCTGGCCGATTTGAACAAACTGACACCTGCCATCGACTGGACGGTCGTATTTGCAGGACTGAATATTAAAACGGATTCCGTGATTGTCGGACAGCCGGAGTTTTTTACGCAGCTGAATGCGCTTTGGAAGAAAACATCGCTGGCAGCCTGGAAAAATTACCTGCGCTTCCACGTGATTTCTTCTTATGCCGCTTATCTGAATAAGAAAGTCGTGCAGGAAGATTTCCGTTTCTACAGCACTGTCCTGAAAGGAAAAAAAGAACAACTGCCGCGCTGGAAGCGTGCCCTGATGTGGGAAGAAGACGCGATGGGCGAGTTGCTCGGACAACTGTATGTAAAAGATAATTTCACACCTGCCACCAAACAGCGTTACGAAAAATTATGTGATGAAGTGTTTGCCGCATTTGCCGAGCGCATCAAATCACTCGACTGGATGAGTGAGGCTACCAAGGAAAAATCGCTGCAGAAACTCGGCACCGTGGCCAAGAAAGTCGGATATCCGGAAGTATGGAAAGATTTCTCCGCGCTGAAAGTAGGAACATCACTCGTTGCCAATATCCGCGAAGCCAACCGCTACTGGTTCAACTACAATATCACCAAACTGAATAAGCCGGTGGACAAACATGAATGGGACATGTCGCCGCAAACCTACAATGCCTATTACAATCCATCCAATAATGAGATTGTGCTGCCGGCCGGCATCTTTGTCATTCCCGGATTCAGAGACGAGGAAATCGATGATGCGGTGATTTACGGCTATGCGGCCGCTTCCACTATCGGACATGAAATCACCCACGGATTTGATGATGAAGGTCGTCAGTTTGACGCGCAGGGCAACCTTCAGAACTGGTGGCAGCCGGAAGATGAGGAGAAATTTACGGTGCAGGCGGCAAAATATATTGAGCAGTTCAATAACTATGTCGTACTTGATTCCATGCATATCAACGGCGAGGCCACATTGGGTGAAAATATCGCCGACCTGGGCGGTCTCGTGATTGCGCTGGATGCATTCAAAAAAACAAAACAATATCAGGAAGGAAAACTCATTGATGGCTACACACCGCTGCAAAGATACTTCATGGGGTATGCTTTGGGATGGCTGGGACATCAGCGCGATCAGGAACTGGCCAGCCGTATTCTGACGGATGTCCATTCCCCGGCATTCCTGCGGGTAAATGGTCCTTTCTCTAATATTGATGCATTTTATGAAGCATTCGGACTGAAAGAAGGCGATAAAATGTACAGAAAACCGGAAGATAGGGTGAAAATCTGGTAATAATCAATTAGTTAGAATGTAAAAAGGCGTATCTGAACACAACGGATACGCCTTTTTTGCAGGGTTTTGTTGTTGATTTATATCAATTTTCATCCCTTTTTTGCCACTTATAAGACCAATTCTGCCACTTATGCACTCAAAACTACCGTTTGCTAAATGTTAAAAACGGAGAGAAATACATTGTGTAATATTGTATCACAAACAGATTGTTTACGTTTTATCTCATCTCTAAATCTGTTGTTTACGGCTTTTTAAAACAGGCCCTAAAGTGTTAGAACTTTAAAACCCTAAGTTGATTGACAAGTTGTGTTCCGTATTGCTCTGAGGTCAGAAAATAGGAACTTATTTCAAGAAAAAATCGTTGTATTTAATACACCATGCAACGATTTTTTTTCTTGAAATGTCTTGTATTAAAACACCATAAAACTAGGTTTAAAAGTTCTGATTTGAAATGAAAAATTTATACAACAGCTTTGGATGGTTCGGTTTAGCAGCATTCATGATGTTCTTTCCGATAAGCGGTTTCGCAAAACTGCAGGATGGAACTAAGGGAAAATCTGAACCCATCATCCGCAGCATCTGGAAATATGAACAAGATTTATCGCAATATTCGTTTGAAAACGGTATCGCTAAAAAAATATACTTTCTCTCTCTGAATTCTGACGGTACATACCATCAGTACGTACAAGTGGTACCCAGCAACCCGCAAAACTTTTTCAGAGTAAGAAATTATGAAATCAGCGGCAAATGGTCTGAAAAAAACGGACAATTGGTGTTGGAGGAGTATGGAAAGGAAAATGCCATAGATTATAATTATCTCTATTCCCATTTTGAGAACATAGATAATCAGTACATAACTAAATGATATAGTGTCAAAAACCATAAGATCTAGTTAGTTATTAGTTGTTTTTTACGTTAATTCCGCCTGTTCTGCAGGCGGTTTTTTATTTCCAAATCATTAATTCTACCGGCTGTCGTACGCTGTCGTTCCCGATTTCGTAAATTTAAACATCATTCTGACCGACAAGCCATGAACCATACATTAGATGAGACGATAGCACAGGAATTTGCCGCCACCTTACAGGGCGATTTTTTCTACTCAACAACCATGCGTACCCTCTACGCCACCGATGCGTCGGTGTACAAAGAATATCCGCTGGCGGTAGCCTATCCCAAGTCCCGAAAAGATATCCAACTCCTGATTGAATTTGCCCGCCGGCAAAAAACTTCGCTTATTCCGCGTACGGCCGGTACCTCGCTCGGCGGACAGGTGGTGGGCAACGGCATAGTGGTCGATATGTCCAAATATTTCAACCGCATCCTGGAAGTGAATCCGGCAGAGCAGTATGTCATCGTCGAACCCGGTGTGGTGCGCGACGAACTGAACCGACAAATGAAACAGTATGGCCTCTTCTTCGGACCGGAAACCTCTACGGCCAACCGTGCGATGATCGGCGGCATGGTGGGTAATAATTCCTGCGGTACCAATTCCATCGTGTACGGCTCCAC
>JADLAH010000133.1 GCA_020848315.1 Chitinophagales bacterium
GTTTTATCAGATGATATATCTGAATTGGAAAAGCCAGTTACTATTATATCTTTTTCGGATTGCATAATATTAGATAACTCGTCAAACAAATTCCCTCCAATAGTCTTTTGTTTTTCAATTTTTGGCATATACTGAGAAAACAAGAACAGACTATTAAAAAACAAAATAGAAAACAATACATTTTTCATAACACAAAAAATTAGATCGCAACTTTAATATAAAACTATAAATATAAAAAAAATAACCGCTAAAAATTCTTAGCGGTTATAAAATATTTTAAAAAAAATCTTCTGAATTATCCGTTTTACTTATCCTGCTACCTGTTGTTTAATCAGGTTGAGGGCAGAACCGGCTTTGAACCATCCGATTTGCTGCTCATTGTAAGAGTGCGCCACTTCAAAACTGTCTGTAGAACCGTCTTTATGTGTCAGCACAATGGTCAGGTTTTTGCCCGGTGCAAATTCTGTTAAGCCCAGAATATCCACGGTGTCGCTTTCCTGTACTTTTTCGTAATCTTCTTTGTTTACGAAGGTCAGCGCCAGCATACCTTGTTTTTTCAGGTTGGTTTCGTGGATACGTGCAAATGATTTCACCACCACTGCTCTGGCTCCCAGGTGGCGCGGCTCCATCGCTGCATGCTCACGGGAAGAACCCTCGCCGTAGTTTTCATCACCAAACACCACAGAACCAATGCCCGCAGCTTTGTAAGCTCTCGCTGTTGCCGGCACCGGACCGTATTCACCTGTCAGCTGGTTCAGCACGTTGTCTGTTTTATCATTGAATGCATTCACTGCACCAATCAGCATATTGTTGGAGATATTGTCGAGGTGACCTCTGTAGCGCAACCAAGGACCTGCCATGGAGATGTGGTCAGTGGTACATTTTCCTTTTGCCTTAATGAGCAGTTTCAAGCCTTTCAGGTCTGTGCCTTCCCAAGGTTTGAAGCCTTCCAGCAATTGCAGACGCTCTGAGTCCGGATTTACAATTACCTCTACAGCAGAACCGTCTTCTGCCGGTGCCTGATAGCCCGCATCTTCAACAGCGAAGCCATTTGGCGGCAATTCGAATCCTGTAGGCTCATCGAGTTTCACCTGCTCGCCTTTCTCGTTAGTCAGGGTATCTGTGATAGGGTTGAAATCCAATCTTCCCGCGATAGCCAGTGCCGTTACCAGTTCCGGAGAACCTACGAATGCATAAGTATTCGGGTTGCCATCCGCACGTTTGGCAAAGTTTCGGTTGAAAGAGTGAACGATGGTATTTTTCTCGCCTTTTTCAGCTCCTTCACGGCTCCACTGACCGATACAAGGTCCGCATGCATTGGCGAATACATTCGCACCGATTTCATCGAACAAACCGATGAAGCCATCACGCTCAATAGTATATCTTACCTGCTCTGAACCCGGCGTAATGGTGAATTGCGCTTTGGATTTCAGTCCTTTTTCTTTCACTTGTTTTGCCAGAGAAGCGGCACGGGAAATATCCTCGTAAGAAGAGTTGGTACAAGAACCAATCAAACCTACTTTCACTTCCAACGGCCATCCGTTTTTCTCTGCTTCTTCTTTCATTTTAGAGATAGGCGTCGCCAAATCCGGTGTGAATGGACCATTCAGGTGTGGCTCCAGTGTGTTCAGATCGATTTCAATCACCTGATCAAAATATTTCTCCGGATTTGCATAACACTCAGGGTCTGCATTCAGATAAGATTTAATCTGATCTGCCAATGCTGCTACTTCTGCGCGACCTGTACCTGCCAGATATCTGGACATAGACTCGTCATAACCGAAAGTAGAAGTAGTTGCGCCGATTTCAGCACCCATATTCGCGATAGTACCTTTACCTGTGCAAGACATGGATGTTACACCTTCGCCAAAATACTCCACGATAGCGCCTGTACCACCTTTTACTGTCAGAATACCGGCTACTTTCAGAATCACGTCTTTAGGGGAAGTCCAGCCGCTGAGTTTACCGGTCAGTTTCACACCAATCAGTTTCGGCCATTTCAATTCCCATGGCATGCCCGCCATCACATCCACCGCGTCTGCACCGCCTACGCCGATAGCAATCATACCCAAACCACCTGCGTTCACCGTGTGTGAGTCAGTACCAATCATCATACCGCCCGGGAATGCATAGTTTTCGAGTACCACCTGGTGGATGATACCTGCACCCGGTTTCCAGAATCCGATACCGTATTTATTGGAAACAGAAGCCAGGAAATTGTATACTTCGTTGTTTTTGTTGATAGCATCCTGCAAATCTTTATCCGCGCCGATTTTTGCCTGGATTAAGTGGTCAGCGTGCACTGTAGAAGGAACGGCTACTTTCTTTCTGCCGGCCTGCATGAATTGCAGCAACGCCATCTGCGCTGTAGCATCCTGCATAGCAACACGGTCCGGAGCAAAATCCACATAGGATTTTCCTCTTTCGAAATTCTGCAAATCCTGCGACTCGTGTAAGTGTGCAAATAAGATTTTTTCCGCCAGCGTTAACGGACGGTTTAACAATGCTTTCGCCTTGTCTACTTTGCCCGGAAACTCCGCGTAGACCTTTTTAATCATATCCAAATCAAAAATCATGGAATAAATATTTAGAGGATTAGAAATAAGTTATTAAATCGACCGCAAAGATACGATTTTTTGAATAGAATTGTTTATAAATCACTTAAAAACAATGGAAAAAAGTTCAGAATCTGAGAATAATTAATACATTTGACAGGATGGCTGTATTTTGCACATATGACGACATAAAAAAAGGAATTCAGATCTTTAATAAACATGCTTACAATGCCGGGCTGGATTTTAAAGTGTACACTTCCGACCAACACTGCCTCTATGTACAGGGCAGTTTTGATTTCGGCTATTATGTGAATGTGGACATTGAATTCCGCGAGGTTTTTTACACCAACATTGCACCCGATGCGGCATGGCCGGATGCGTGGCATGCCGACCAGTTGTTTCTGCTGGAGGAGGAGGAGCTGCAAGACCTCATCGATTTCAGAGAAATTGAAATTCCGGAAGGGAAAACAGTGTTCGGCATCGTTTTCAATATTATCGGGAAAGACAATTATTTCATCAACGGAACAGTCATCTGTACATCGCTGTATATTGGCTGGCGATACCCCGACTACAATGCTCAGTATGCTTTGTAATACGGTACTACCTTCTAATCATCTTATTTTTTGCTTCCCGGAATATCGGGAAACAGATTACATCTACCATATCCGGCATACTGCCACATATTCTGCATGACAAATATCAAATTATACAGAAATCGTTTTGCCAAACCAAAACAAGTAACTATATTTAGTGAATCAAACCAAAAAATCTAACCAAACAAAGACATTACCATGAAAAAAACTTTCCTTTCATTGATTTCTGCGCTGTTAGTAGCCAGCACATTGTTTGTATCCTGTAAAAAAACAGAAGATGCCATCACCAACAACGCTCCTATTGAGCAACGCCTGGCTAAGGACGTTGTCCTGACCAATGCCATCGCAGCTGCAAAAGACCTGTACCTGAAAACATCAGGCGGTACTTTAAACGATCCGAACAGCATTTCTTCTCTGCAGGCTATCGTTGCGAAAATTAACAACAAAACGGCTACTGCTGCTGACTATGCTACCGCTGAAGCTATCCTCGGTATGCCTTACGATGCATTCATCAAAGAAATGCAAAACTTCGGTGTTGCGTTGAATGAAGTAAACAAAAAATATCCTGAACTGGCTA
>JADLAH010000134.1 GCA_020848315.1 Chitinophagales bacterium
ACTACTTCCCCATTCACCTGGAGAATTAATGGCAACAACTTAGCCATCTCCAACATCGCGGATGTAGATTTCATTTTTGAAATTACAGCCGATGGCAAAAAGCTGATTTTATTCGACAGCGTCAATACCAATCAGGTGTCCTTTATTTTTGAGAGAGTGCGATGATTACACCGACTGTGCCTGTTCCCAGGCGCGGAACTTCACCAGTTCGCTGTCTATCGTCTTCAGCATCCATCCGATTAACAGGATGTCGTCGAGTCCACCGATAAACGGAATAAATTCCGGCACAATATCCACCGGACTGACCACATAGAGCAATACGAAAGTGCAGATAAACAGTGTGCTGTAGGAAACCCCTTCGTAGCCTTTATTGCGCCAGGCATCCAGCAAGCGCGTGACATCCTTGATGCGTGCCGCCACATCGGCATAGCGCTGCACATAGTTCTCCAACTTGCTGTACACCGCATGTGCCGTTTTCTCGAGCAGCACACTGGAGGCCAGCACATCCTGTACTTTCAGCGATGTCTCGGGATAGAAACGCTGCAGCCATCCGGATAAGAATGAAGTTTTCATAGGCTCTTATTGTGACTGCCGGGTTTGTTCCCACGTAATAAAACGTTCTATTTCCTTGTTCACCATCTTTATCAGATAACCCAGTATGAGGATATCATCTATGGCGCCGACCACCGGAATAAAATCGGGGATGACATCCAGTGGATTGACAAAATAAATCAGCGTGGCGACCACCGCAATGATGGCACGGAGGGAAATCTGGCGGTAGGCGCCACTCATCCAGGAACGCATCATACGCACCAACGCCAGCAGGTTATCCTGAAAGCGATAAAAGACTTCCGAGGATTCTCCGATTTTCAGGAATACTTTATCCAGCAAGGCGGCGAGCGCCGTATCGGAAGTGATTACCCGTTCGGCTTTCCGGTAGAGTTTATCAAACAGAGATTGCATCCGATAAAATTAATGATTAATCAAAAAAAATGCACACTAAAAAAGCTTACGACAATCGTTTTTTGTAATCTTCATAGCCATAGGTCTGCACCTGCTCGTAGGTATCATCGCTGTGCCAGATACCGATATCCGGCAGGTTGATACCATTGAACGTAGTGGTTTTCACCATGGTGTAGTGTATCATGTCATCGAAGATAATTTTATCACCAACCTGCAATGGTTGTTCAAAGCACCAGGTGCCCATACAATCGCCGGCCAGACAACTCATACCACCCATATTGTATTCATACGGACTTTTGTCCACCGTATGCAGAATGCGCGGTTTATAAGGCATTTCGAGGCAATCCGGCATGTGGCACGTGAAGGATACATCCAGCATGGCCGTCGGAAAATCGCCGTTCGGCACAATATCCAGCACCGTCGATACGAGCACTCCTGTCTGCCAGCCTACCGCACTGCCCGGCTCGAGTATCACCTCCTCCAGATTCGGATATTTCTCCCTGAATGCCTTCAGCACTTTCACCAGATGGTCGGGTTCATAATCTTTTCTGGTAATCAGATGACCACCGCCCATGTTCACCCATTTAGCCTGTTGTATCAGCGGATGGTATAGTGCAATGAACGACTCGAGCACGCGCTCCAGCGTATGCGATGTATTTTCGCAGAGCGCATGAAAATGAATCCCCTCAATACCTTCAGGCAGCATATCGCCGAGCAGACTACGCGGAATGCCCAATCTGGAATTCGGAGACGCCGGATTATATAAATCTGTTTCTATCTCGGAATAGCCCGGATTTACGCGGATACCATAGGAAATACCAGTGTTCATTTTTGTTTTGTATCGCTCATATTCCGATAAGGAATTGAAAGTGATATGGGAAGAAATAGCCTGTATTTCATCAAATTCTGATGGCACATACACCGGACAATAGGTATGAGCTTTGACGCCCATTTTATCGAAGACCAACTTCGCTTCATGCAGGGAGCTGGCCGTGGCGCCGTGTAGGAATTGCTTCACCAGCGGAAAGACCGCATGAAAGGAAAATCCTTTGAGCGCACAGATAATATGTATGTCTGCTTCTTCCTGCACGCGTTTCAGCAGGGCCAGGTTATTGCGCAGCTTATCTTCTTCCAGCACGTATGCCGGCGAAGGAATCTTATTGTAATCGATACTCATGCTGCAAATTTAGTCATTCTTTACTTCTAAATCACAAAAACGGAATTGTGCGCCGTCGAACAGGCCCTTATCGCTTAATTTCAGTTGCGGAATAACCAGCAATGCCATAAATGACAAAGTCATAAACGGCGAATGCAGTGTACATCCGATGTCTTTACTGAAACGCACCAGTCCGGTATATTTTTCGGCTACCACTTCACAACTATCCGTGCTCATCAGTCCGGCTACCGGCAGTGGCAGCACGCGGATGTGCGCTCCGTCTGTAACAGACAAACCACCCTTTTCCTGAATGATGGCATTGACGGCCTGACACATGCTTTCATCATCCGCTCCGACAACTATGATATTGTGGGAATCATGCGCCACGGAAGACGCTAAAGCACCGCGTTTCAATCCGAAATTTTTAATAAAAGCTACTGCCACCGGCGCATCATGATAGCGGTTTACAACGGCGATTTTCAGGATATCCTTTTGCGTGTCCGACACGGCATTTCCATTCGCATCCATCGGCAGTTCTGCGATGTGCGTGCGAGTAATCAGCTGACCGTCTATGGCTTCGATTACCCTAACTGTATTTTGTGAAAGCTGTATTTTAAAATCTGCTACTTTCTTTTCTGTGGTATCAAAATTATTGACCACTATTTCCGGTTCGGCAGACAGCAAGCGCTGGCCATTTTGGGCCACCAGTTCACCGTTGATATAAGTTTCCAAAACATTGGCCTCCTGCAAATTATCTATCAGGATAAAATCCGCCGGATCACCTGCACGCAGTAATCCGACCGGCAAGCGATAATGCAAAACGGGATTGACGCAAGCCGCTTTAAGTACCTTAAAGATATCGATGCCTTTGCCGATAGCGCGTTTCACGAGCAGATTGATATGTCCGAGCAACAAGTCATCCGGATGTTTATCATCCGAACAAAACATAATATCATCCGGATAATCGTGCAGTAAATCGATGAGCGCTTCAAAGTTTTTGGCGGCACTTCCTTCGCGGATCAGCACTTTCATGCCGTGCTGCAATTTGAATTTCGCTTCTTCATACGTGAAGCATTCGTGGTCGGTAGAGATGCCTGCCTGGATATACTGTATCGCCTGCTCACCTGTCAATCCCGGTGCGTGACCATCCACCGGCTTATTGTATTTCTTCGCGATGGCTATTTTTTTCATGACCACCTTATCCTGAAATAATACACCCGGATAGTTCATCATTTCCGCCAGATACCTGATGTCGTCACGTGCCATCAGTTCGTCAATATCGGCGGCCGTCACTTCCGCACCTGCCGTTTCAAAGATGGTGGCCGGCACGCAGGACGGCGCTCCGAAGTTGAATTTCAACGGAGATTTCTTCGCATTTTCCAGCATGTAATACACGCCTTCTTTCCCCAGTACATTCGCGATTTCATGCGGAT
>JADLAH010000135.1 GCA_020848315.1 Chitinophagales bacterium
AAAGCGACATTTATGTCATAATCACATTTTGCTATTAATAGCTGATATCCATCCGCAGGATGGTGACTACCGCAGGCGTTGTGCTATTTCTTATAGTGATGTAGACCTGGCTGATTCTTCTTTCGCTGTCAAATACATAGCGGTAATCTTTTGTGATGGGACCATTCACCACCTTTAGCGGCAGCTTGTAACTGTAGTTAGAGGAGGAAAGCGCGCCCAGCAGTGCATTGCCGAAGCCGCTGCACGTATTTCTGATGTCTGCAAACAGCAGGTAGGGCAGTTGCGCATTCAGATAACTCCGCGCCGTATTGATGAGCGTATCCGTTGTGCTGCACGCGGTTCCGCTGCGCTGCGTACGGATGAACAGCGAATCGTCTTTGTAATCCAGGCTTTTTTGATAAAGGATGCTGCTGCCGGCGGCCTGTAATCCGCTGATCCGGCTGTCGCTGTTATAGCTGAAGGTATAGTGCGTGTTTTGTGTCGTGTCCGCCGGATAGATCTCCGTCAGCGATTGCAGCGCGCTCAGCGCTCCGTTCAGCCGGATTTCCGAATATGGCGTCAGTCCGTCGCTGTAGTTGATGCGGATGATCTGCGCGCTGTTCAGCAGACTGTAATCAAAAACAAAGGAACTGCCGTTGGCGATAATGCTGTCGTATCGTTCCAGTGAATCGTTGTAGAAATAGCGGAAAGTCTGTTCTGTTACTTCCGTGCCCGAAGCACTGTCTGTGGCAGTAATCAGAATACGGGAAGCTTGCTGTCGCAGATTAATCCTGGCGGGACCTTCTTCCGTCTTCTTGCATGCAAAAAGCAGCAAAATCAATCCGCCGGTCAAAAATAGTCTGGTGCGCATGTTTTATTGTGGAACAACGCCGTTTCCGTACACTTTAGGTTTGCTTTTTTTGGCGCTCTTATTCGGATTGTTCGGATTCTTCATTTGCTGTTTGCGCATGGCTTCAATCTTCTTCCAATCATTGTACTGGTCAGCAGGGCAGCCCACTCCCTTGTGACAGGAAATGGCGACAAAGGATATCAGGATGAGCATCCAGCTCCGGTAAAATGTAGGGGCACTGTTTTTCATATCAATAAAGATAAGGAACATTGTTTTAAAAAACAACTATCCTTTCAGCATGGCAGTCGCCTCAATTTCCACCAGCAATTCGTCAGAAATCAGCTTGGAAATCTGATACATGCCGGTTGCAGGCTTGATCTCGCTGAAAAACTCACCGTGCGCCTTGCCAATGGCTTCCCACTGAGAAATGTCCGTGCAGAAAATGCGGGTGCGGATAACATCTTCCATGCTTGCGCCGTACGACTGCAGCACTTTCTCGAATTTCTCCAGGATGCATCTGGTTTGTGCATACACATCACCTTTGCCCACTACTTCGCCGTTCACACTGGCGGTCGTACCGGAAATTTCGATGATATTGCCAATTTTCACCGCTCTCGCGTACCCGATAATCGGTTCCCACGGGGAGCCTTCTACAAATAATTGTCTTTCCATGAATTTATTTATTTTGGTAATGAATCTCGTAATCCAGCTGACTTTTGCGGATAACCTCGTGCGCTTCCTCGCGGCCGTAGATGCCGGAGATTTCGCATACATTTTTGGTCTCGCCAGGAATGTTTTTGTACGTCAGGAAGTAGTGTTTCAAGCGGTTCACCACACCTTCCGGCAATTCGGAGATGTCGCGGTACTTGCCGTAAATCTCATCGCCTACCAGCACGGAAATAATCTTATCATCCGCTTCACCTTTGTCGATCAGGCGGATGCCGCCAATCGGAATAGACTTCAGGATGAGATAGCCGTGGTGGATGATTTTCTCTGTCAGTACGCAAATGTCCAGCGGGTCGCCGTCGCCTTTCTCAATGTTGTAACCCGGTGAGTGTTCCCGTGCCAGCGCCGCTACATTTTCATCGCAGTAGGTCTGCGGCACAAAACCATAGAGAGAAGGAATGAAGTTGGAGAATTTCTGCGGGCGGTCCACTTTCAGAAAGCCCGATTCCTTGTCGATTTCATATTTAACGGTGTCGGTCGGAACAATCTCGATGAAGGTGTTCACGATTTCGGGAGATTGATCTCCGGCCGGAATGCCGTGCCATGGGTGCGCAGTGAATTTGCTGTACATATCAGAGTCTTAGTTGGGTGAGTGTTTTTTTAATCACATCAGGCTCAAAGCCTTTCTGGAGCGCAAAGGTATATAATTTTAAACGTCGCTTGTGGGTGTCGGTCTCTTTAATTGACTTTAACTTTTTATGAAGTAAAGTCTCCAGCTTGCCCGCATATTGTTCCTCATCGATATCGCCCAAATATTTCTGCAGCAATGCAGGCGGAATTTTCTTTTGCTGTAAGGCAAAAATGATTTTCCTTTTGCCCCAGCTTTTCAGTTGCAGTTTGCCGCGGATGAAGGATTGGACAAAACGTTCTTCGTTCAGAAATTTCTCTTCCGCCAGATAAGACAGATAGTGCGCCTGTTCTTTTTCTTCCACACCAAGCAATCTCATTTTTTCGATTACCTCGCTCCGGCATCTTTCCCTGTAGGAACAGAAAGTTTCCAGCTTTTGGATAACCTGACTTTCGGTCAATGGAATGTCGCTTTTCTTTTGCACGCCGGTAAAGTATAATCCTGTCAGATGTCCCAAACGGGATTGCGTTTGGTTTTGATCATGTAGCGCAGGTTCAGCACGAATGTCAGAATCAGATAGATAATGACCGGAGAGCCCAGCGCGATAAAGGAAGTATAGATAAAAAACAGCCGCACCTTTTTGGAAGGTATCGACATCTTCCTGCCGAGATAGGAACATACGCCGTACACACTCATTTCAATGATATCGCGGGGTGTGCGGGACTGTAGCAGTTTGATGGGTTTTTCCAGCATGGATGGTTTTTCTTATTTCATAAAATTAGACAATTTCCTGAAAACAGAAAGTATTTATCATTTCCGGTTCGCGCAGAATGTGGTGGCCGACCGTACATTCCAGACAGCGCTTTTTCGCGCAATACTGCTGTTGCAATTCCAGCATGGACTGGGTGTCGAGTGCCGTTTCCGCCTGCCACACTTCCTTCGGGAAAATGTGCACTTTGTTGTTTTCCTCCGGCGGCCGTGAATATAAAAGTTCAATAGCTGCCTGTTTTCGCTCAATGTCATCGGTATAAATGCCGTAGGCATACAGCAGCGGCACGACCACATTGATAAAAAGTATGTTTTTGAAAGCGGTTCCCGGCTTTTTTTCCTGGAATTTGCTCGCTTTGTCCGGCAGGTAATGCGATTTCCAATAATCGCTGACGCCCATATTTTCGAGCCATCCCACGGCATCCGGCTGCGAGAGCAATTGCTGGGTGAGCGGAAACTGCGGCAGCAACGAGGCCAGCCATGCGAGCCGGATGGTGGGAAATGATATCGGGCGAATGCGCATGAACTGCCACAGCTGTTCGCGCAGTGGCACAAGACTGTATTTCTGTTGCAGGAAACGGAATTCCTGTTTCAGCAAACGCGGGTAGGGATCCACAAAATCCTTATTCAGGAGACCGGCCATTCCGAACAGCAAGGCTTCCTGCTGCTCGGGACGATCTGCATGTTTCAGCAGGATTTTGTAATCCAGCCTTTGTGTCAGCAGCTCGAATGCTTCCTGATTGACAGATGCCCCGAAATATTTGCCCAACAGTTGATAGCAGGTCTGCTCCCAGTCGCCGTTATTTGCCTGATGGTGCGCCAGAATCTCGGCAGCTTTGCGCTCCAGCCGCTCGATAATGAGTCGCTCCTTCCAGTTGGTCATCGTGCAAATGTCCAGCGATGGCAGCGTATGCTTGCAGAGCATAAAATCCGCGTCTTCCATCATCTGATGATACCTGTCGAGCAGTAGCGGCGGAATGCGCCCGTTCAGTTCAAGCGTGGGCAATTGGCTGTCTGCAAGGTCATTGATAAATACGACATGCAGGATGACATTGTTATAAGCCTTATCGTGTTGGTGTCCGTGTGCTTTCCAGTCGCTGGCCAGTACATGCAGCTCCACCGAACCGGCCAGTACGATATCCCCGACCCTGATTCTGGCCTGCAGAAAATCGGGGCCGCCATGCCGATTGTAGGTGCCAAAGTCGAGCATCGTAATCGGTTCTCCCTGCACGGTATGCAGTTCCCGGGTGTTGAACAGTTTGTGCTGCCAGATAAAATGTAAGAGTCGCTCCTTCATACGCCGCATTTGCTATATAGATACCAATGCGAGCAGAATTCCATAAAAAATATGTCGAAAAAAATGACGGCAGACATATTCCGCAGAGATCAGTACTTGTTTTTACAAACCTGAATAAATGTGAAAATTGCGTGAAAGCAACGTGTTTAAATGCCATACCACCATACTAAAAACGGTATTTTTTCGTTTGCAGGTATAGTAGAATTAAAAAAATAGTCTAATTTTACACCTCATATTAAAATAAAGTAAACAACATTTTAAACTTAAATTGACAATCATGGCTCAAGCACAAACAGCAAAATCTGCTAAGAAAGGATTTACATTACCTGCATTCGTAGTGATTATTGTGGCACTCATTGTATCTGAATTGATATTTCATTTCGTTTTCGGTGATGCTTCCCACTTTAAGGATTCATTGAAAAAAGAACCTAAACCGGGTGACTATATGGGTATCATCTACAAAGGTGGTTTCATCGTACCTTTCCTGATGACCATGTTCCTCGTGGTAATCACGTTCTCTATTGAGAGATACCTGACTATTGGCAAAGCAGCTGGTACTGGTAATCTGGAGACGTTCCTGCAAAATGTTAAAACAAAATTGGCAGCTAACGACATCAGTGGTGCAATGGCAGAGTGCGACAAACAAAAAGGTTCTGTAGCAAACGTAGTACAAGCCGGATTGCGCAAATATGCTGAGATGGAAAAAAATACAGAACTGGAAGGCGAGAAGAAAGTACTGGCTATTCAGCAGGAAATCGAAGAGTCTACTGCATTGGAATTGCCTTCACTGGAGCAAAACCTGACAGTTATCGCGACTATCGCATCTGTGGGTACGCTGATTGCGTTATTAGGTACGGTAATCGGTATGATTAAAGCGTTCGCGGCACTCGCAACTTCCGGTACTCCGGACCCTGCTGCGTTGGCAACCGGTATCTCTGAGGCGTTGATCAACACGGCATTAGGTATCTTTACTTCTGCTTTGGCGATTATCTTCTACAACCTGTTTACCAGCAAAATTGACAAACTGACTTACGGTATCGATGAAATCGGTTACAGTCTGACTCAATCTTTTGCTTCCAGAAAACACTAATTCTCAGAATCCTAAATAACGGAAAATGCCAAAAATTAAAGTACCTCGTAAAAGTACCATAGTGGACATGACCGCCATGTGCGACGTGTCTTTCTTGTTGCTCACCTTCTTTATCCTTACGGCAAAGTTCCGCCCAACCCAGTTAGTACCTATTGAGATTCCGACATCCCGTGCAGAAAAAAATGCTTCTGACGATCTGATTACCATCTCTGTCGATAAAGACGGAAATGCGTACATGGGCGTGTCCATCCCGAAGAGACGTGGAGAGATTCTGGAAAAAGTGATTGCCAAATACGGCGAGAAATACCCGAATGTAGCAGCGATGACACCGGCACAAAAAGCACAGTTCAACAACCTGGAGCTGATTGGTGTGCCTATTCAGAACCTGCCCCAGATTGTGGGACTCAAGCCGGAGCAATTGCAGGAATACAAGTTCCCGGGAATTCCTAAAGACTCCACGGAGAATCAATTGGGCGAATGGATCATGGCGGCACGATATGCCTATGCTGAAGATGATATCAACAAGTTGAAATTTGCCATCAAAGGAGATAAGAGTTCTAATATTAAAGCCGTACAACGCGTAATAGAAGTGATGAAAGAAAAAGACGTGTACAGCTTTAACATTATTACCTCTCTGGAAGGCAGCAATGATTAATTAATTTTGAAGATACGAATGTATTTCAAACAAAATAACAGAAGAAAATGGCAGATATAGATACCTCCTCCGGCGGGGGGAAAGGAAAGGGCGGTAAACGCTCCAAGAAAATGTCCACCCGCGTCGATTTAACTCCCATGGTAGATTTGGCTTTCCTGCTGATTACCTTCTTTATGTTGACGACTTCCATGTCAAAACCGGTCGCCATGGATTTGGCTATGCCGAAAAAAGACGATACGAAGAAACAAGACGTAAAAGAATCCAAGGTGCTCAATATTATCTGTGATAAGGATGATGTCATCTGGTATTACGAAGGTCTGAAAGTAGCCGGTCTGAAAAAAACGGATTATTCTTCCGGTGGATTGCGTCAGGTGATTCTGAAAAAACAGAAGAAAGTAGACGCCATGCACGGCAAAGATGATAAAGGGGATACACAGATTATCGTATTGGTGAAACTGACAGACGATGCCAACTACCGAAACATGGTGGATGTGTTGGATGAAATCGATATTACCGATACTAAAATCTACGCTATCCAGGATTTGTCAGACATTGAAAAAGAAGCCATCGCCAACGGTGGTGTGGTGAAATCCTTTGCCGCAGAATAATCGCCCGCACAATAGTGAACGCGCTATTTTCGTTTAAATAAAACAAAACGTACGAATGGAAAACATAAATTATAAAGGAACGCCGTGGGACGATATTATCTTCGAAGGAAGAAATAAATCCTATGGTGCATATGAGCTGAGAAAGCTTACCGAAAAAAACCAGACGCGCGGTATTATCATCGCCGTGGTGCTTTTCGTGGCAGTAGTGCTCTCTTCTCAGTTTAAGATATTTTCTTTTCTTACCTCTAAAAAGGCAGAAAAGGAAGTCTCTCTCGAGATGACAAATATTGATATTCCGCCACCACCACCACCGGTAGAAGCGCCACCGCCACCGCCACCGCCACCGCCGGTTCGTCCTACCATCAAATTCGTAGAGATGATCGCGAAGGAAGACGAGAAAGTGGCAGAGGAAGCGCCGCTGACCAAAGTGGAGGAAATCAAGGAAACACAGGTGGCTACTGTTACACAGGAAGGAGATAAAGATGCGAAAGCCATCATCTCTGACGTGGTGGGCAACGGTCCGGCAGTAGCTGAACCACAGCCGGAAGCACCGAAAGAACCGGAAATTTTCGACCGAGCAGAGGTAATGCCGGTATTCCCGGGTGGACCTGCCGCATTGATGAAGTTTCTCGGTTCTAACATCCGCTATCCGGCCATTGCCCGTGAAAACGGCCTGGAAGGAAAGGTAATCGTGAAATTCTACGTAGATACCGATGGTACGGTAAGAGACCCGCAGGTATTGAAAGATGGCGTTGGAGGTGGAGCCGGAGACGAGGCTATCCGCGTTATCAAAACGATGCCAAAATGGTCGCCGGGTTCACAGCGCGGTAAGAGCGTAAAAGTGTACTACACGTTGCCTGTTACCTTCAAGCTGCAATAACAAAAATGTTTTTTACTTTATGAATAGAAAATCCCTTCGCAAGAAGGGATTTTTGCTTTCTTAACCAAAAAGCTGTCCCTTATTCTTTAAATTCGCAGTATGAACCTTTTCAGTCACCCGGGCTTCGTGTTGCGCATCTGTATAGCCGCAGGCTATATCGTGCTCAGCATCTTTTTATTCCTGCGTCCTTATATCTTAAGTTTTCTTACTACGGAACTAACTTACGGTTTCAGCGTTGTATTATTATTGTATGGATTGTTCAGGATATACAGAGCCTATGAAATGTACAAAAATGATGAAATTTAACTCCATTCGCAGCTGGATGTTCGCGGTGTTGCCGCTGCTGTTGCTGTGGTCTTGTCAGGGAGAACAATCGTCATCCAATGGGAACAACGCGTGGAACAGCGGTAAGATAGTAATTGCCGCGGATGAAAACCTGAAGGCAATACTTCCGCAGCTTACACAAATCTATCAGCATCAATTTCCGAAGGCAGAAGTGGTGCTGCAATTCCGCCCGCAGCATACCATTCTCAACGATTTTCAGGAAGGTAAAATATCCTCGATGATAGTGAGTCGTCCGCTGACGGCCAAAGAAGTGGAGAATGCCTCCGCGATACAAACGGTGAAAGTGCAGCAGCATATTTTCGCATATGATGCTGTCGCCGCGATTGCCGCCAAAGATGCTTCCGTGAAGGAACTCGATATTCGTCAGATTGCCGCTTATCTGCAGCCGGGCGCTCCGGTACAGCTGGTATTTGACAATGCAGCATCCGGCGTGGCACGCAATATCATCGAAAATACGGGCGTGGAACCTGCGTTATTTAAACAGGCACTCGCGGTTTCTTC
>JADLAH010000136.1 GCA_020848315.1 Chitinophagales bacterium
ACGATTCTTTGGTTGCCGAAGTAATTGATAATACCACTTCTCGCGGACGCACACTTCGTTTCCTTTTCGACGGTCCGTATAGCGAATTTAAACGCACTATCGAGTCATTAGGCCGCACTCCTTTACCAGAAGAACTGCAGCGCCTGCGTGATATTGAACCTAGCGATAAAGAGCGGTACCAGACTATTTACGCCAAAAACGAAGGAGCTGTTGCTGTTCCATCGGCCGGGCTTCACTTTAGCCGTCAGCTGATGAAACGCCTCGAACTTCAGGGTGTAAACTTTGCTGAAGTAACCCTCCACGCTGGTTTGGGCAATTTCCGCGCAATTGATGTTGAGGATCTTACCAAATATAAAATGGATTCGGAAGAACTGCTCATAGAAGAAGAGCAGGCAGCTATCGTTAACAAAGCCATTGAAGCTCGCAGACAGGTTTGCGTTGTAGGCACAACTACTATGAAAGCGGTTGAGTCGTCGGTAACAATTTCTGGGCAGGTGAAACCGTACAGCGGATGGAGTAATAAATTTATATTTCCTCCTTACGATTTCAGCATAGGAACCAGTATGATCACCAATTTCCATATGCCTCAATCACCAATGATGATGATGGTAGCTGCCTATGCAGGATATGATCTGCTTATGAAAGCTTACAAAGAAGCCGTTCAGCAGAAATACCGTTTCTTTACTTATGGCGACGCGATGCTGATATTGTAAGAACAAGATTTAACTACTTTATTTAACATACAAAACCCCTTTCCCGAGGGATTTTTTGTTGTATACATGTATGCAAAACCTCTATTCTTATTGATTACTTTTGCAAGGAGACTTGAATTGAAGATTAAAACGCTTTCTCTACAAAAAAGAAAAAATCCATCATGGAATCCATCCGAAAAATATATAAAACCGGCCTCGGTCCATCAAGCAGCCATACAATGGGACCGCGCTTTGCAGCCGAAAAATTCAGGCTGAAGAATGAGCCGGCAACCGTGATCCGGATAACACTTTACGGAAGCCTGGCTGCTACGGGCAAAGGCCATCTGACTGACAAAGTGCTCCGTGAATCGTTTCCGGAAGACAAAGTGAAAATTATCTGGGAAAAAGATACTGTGCTGCCTCAGCATCCGAATGGAATGAAATTCGAAGCGCTTGATGATAAAGGAATGCTCCTCGACGAATGGACTGTTTTCAGTGTCGGCGGAGGCGATATTGAAGATGACGAAATGAAATCGCAAAAGGTGACCGTTTATCCGCATGCCAAAATGACGGATATTCTTAAATGGTGTCAGCAAAACGGTCGCACGCTGTGGGAATATGTCGAGATACACGAAGGTGAAGGAATCTGGGATTTCCTGGCCGAAGTATGGCAAACCATGAAGGAATCCATCGTTCGCGGACTGGAACATGAAGGAGTTTTGCCGGGTATTCTGCATCTTCCGCGAAAAGCTTCATCCTATTATATCAAAGCAAAAAGCTCGGCAGGAACATTACAAAAACGGGCACTGGTTTTTGCTTATGCGCTGGCAGTTTCGGAAGAAAATGCCGGTGGCGGGACCATTGTAACAGCTCCTACCTGCGGATCCTGCGGAGTGGTTCCTGCTGTTTTGTATCACGTTCAGAATACGTATGATTTCTCAGATACAAAAATCCTTCGAGCTCTTGCAACCGCTGCTTTAATTGGAAACCTGGTGAAAGAAAACGCATCTATTTCGGGGGCACAGGTAGGATGCCAGGGCGAAGTAGGGACAGCTTGTTCGATGGCTGCCGGTGCTGCTGCACAACTTTTCGGCGCGACACCTTTTCAGGTTGAATACGCTGCCGAAATGGGTCTTGAACATCACCTCGGTTTAACCTGCGACCCCGTTGCCGGACTGGTTCAGATTCCCTGCATCGAACGCAATGCTATCGGCGCAGGGCGTGCAATGGATGCCAGCGCGTATGCTTTGCTTTCCGATGGTCAGCACCGGGTTAGTTTCGATAAGACCTGCCTGGCGATGAATCAGACCGGTCACGACCTGCCTGATATTTACAAAGAAACTTCGGAAGGTGGGTTGGCGTTGCTGGTGAAATAAAGGAATCAGAAATGAAAAAATACGTCATAATAGTCGCCGGGGGAACCGGATCACGCATGAAAGGAGATGTTCCCAAGCAGTTTAAGTTGCTTTGGGGCAAGCCAGTCATTCAGTATTCTATTGAAGTATTCCACGCCTTCGATCCTTCCATGGAAATAGTGCTTGTTATTCATCCTGATTATCTGCTGTTTTGGGAAAAGCAATGCCACGAATTTCAAATTTCTATTCCTTTCAAAGTTGTTCCGGGCGGGGATACCAGGTTCGACTCGGTGAAAAACGGATTAGATACAATTTCTGATGAAGGTTTTGTTGCAATACACGATGCAGCGCGGCCTGTGATAAATGCTGATTTTATAGAGAAACTATTCGCAAAAGCTGCAATTTATGGTTCCGCTATGCCGGGAATAGCTCTGAACGATACCATCCGGATTATAGAAGGCGATGCTTCGCGACAACTCGACCGGACATTTTTACGTGCCATGCAAAC
>JADLAH010000137.1 GCA_020848315.1 Chitinophagales bacterium
AATCAGTACGGAGAAGAATATTATTCTTTCGTCAACGGACAATATACGACACAGGGAGGAACACATCTCGCAGCTTTCAAAGAGGCCATCGTCAAAACGGTGCGCGAATTCTACAAAAAACAATTCGAAGCTTCCGATATCCGTCAGGCTATTGTGGGCGCCATTTCCGTGCGCGTACAGGAGCCGGTGTTTGAGTCGCAGACGAAAACCAAACTGGGCTCGCAGAATATGTGGGAAAACGGACCGAGCTTAAAGTCTTTCGTCAATGATTTTGTGAAAGACAAACTCGATACTTTCCTGCATAAAAATCCTGCGGTGGCGGAGGCGATGCTGAAACGCATTCAGCAGTCGGAACGCGAGCGCAAAGACTTATCCGGTATTCGTAAACTCGCTAATGAGCGAGCGAAAGCAGCGAATCTGCACAATAAAAAACTCCGCGATTGTCGTGTCCACTACACCGATGAAAAGAATGAACTGCATGCCGAAACAACGCTCTTTATCACGGAGGGTGACTCGGCTTCAGGTTCCATCACCAAGGCGCGCAATCCGCAGACTCAGGCGGTGTTCAGCTTGCGCGGAAAGCCGCTCAACTGCTACGGACTGACCAAAAAAATCGTGTATCAGAATGAGGAATTCAACCTGCTGCAACATGCGCTCGATATTGAAGAAGATGTAGATAATCTGCGCTACAATAATGTCGTGATTGCAACAGATGCCGATGTAGACGGTATGCATATCCGTTTGTTGTTGATGACATTCTTCCTGCAGTTCTTTCCGGATTTGGTGAAAAAGGGACATCTCTATGTGCTGAATACGCCGTTGTTCCGCGTCCGCGATAAAAGAGAAACAATATATTGTTACAACGAACAGGAAAAACAACAGGCGGTAAATAAGTTGAAAGGCAAACCCGAAATCACCCGTTTTAAAGGATTGGGAGAGATATCACCGTCGGAGTTCGGCAATTTCATCGGGAAAGATATCCGATTGGAGCCGGTGGTGCTGAAAAGCAATCAGAGTATTGAGCAGTTGCTCGAATATTACATGGGAAAAAATACTCAGGAACGCCAGAATTTTATCATCAATAACCTGAAAGTGGAAGTGGATATCGTGCAGGAAGAAATAGCATTGGATTAAAAGAGTAGTAAAGAAGTAGTATGTCGACAGAAGAATATAATGAACAACAGGAAGGCCACATCAAGACGATTGATGGCCTGTATGAAAACTGGTTTCTTGATTACGCGTCGTATGTAATCCTGGAGCGTGCGGTGCCTGCCCTGTATGATGGTTTCAAGCCGGTGCAACGCCGCATCCTGCATGCCATGAAGGAGATGGATGATGGCCGTTACAACAAAGTAGCCAATATTGTGGGCAGCACCATGCAATATCATCCGCACGGTGACGCGAGTATCAATGATGCGATTGTAAATATCGGACAAAAGGATTTGCTCATCGACTGTCAGGGAAACTGGGGCGATATTCGCACCGGCGACAGTGCCGCCGCTGCCCGATACATTGAGGCGCGTCTATCAAAGTTCGCACTAGATGTCGTTTTTAATGAAGATACTACCGACTGGCAATTGTCTTATGATGGAAGAAAAAGAGAACCACTGTTTTTGCCGGTAAAGTTCCCGCTTTTATTGGCACAGGGCGCAGAAGGTATCGCGGTGGGTTTATCGACCAAAGTGATGCCCCACAATTTCTGTGAACTCATAGATGCCTCCATAAAATATCTGCGCAAAGAACCGTTTGAATTGTATCCCGACTTCCTGACCGGTGGGTTGATTGATGTGCGTGAATACAATGACGGCAAACGCGGTGGCCGTATCCGCGTGCGCGCCAGGATTGAAATTGTCGACAAGAAAACACTCAAGATTACGGAGATTCCGTTCAGTACTACAACATCCGATTTGATTGATTCTATCCTTAAAGCCAATGAGAAAGGAAAGATCAAAGTGAAGAAGGTGGTAGATAATACGGCCAAGGATGTGGAGATATTAATCGAACTGCAACCGCAGGTCTCACCGAGCGTAACGGTCGATGCATTGTATGCATTTTCTGATTGCGAATTGTCCGTGTCGCCGAATACCTGTGTGATTATTGATGATAAACCGCATTTCATAGGTGTCACGGAAGCCTTGAAAATGTCGACAGACACAACGGTGCATTTACTGAAGCGCGAACTCGAAATTCAGTTGCAGGAATTGCAGGATAAATGGCATTTTTCATCACTCGAAAAAATCTTCATCGAAAATAAAATCTACCGCGATATTGAGGAAGAAGAAACCTGGGAAGGAGTGATTGCGGCCATTGACAAAGGTTTGGATCCATTCAAGAAACTGCTGATGAGAGAAGTGTCGGAAGAGGATATTGTCCGACTGACGGAAATAAAAATCAAACGCATTTCCAAATTTGACAAAAAGAAAGCCGACGAGTATATCAAAGGCCTTGAAAATGAAATGCTGGAAACCGAAAAGAATCTCAAATCTCTCACGAAATATGCGATTAAATATTTTGAGGATTTGCTGAAGAAATACGGAAAAGGCAAGGAACGCAAAACGGAAATCGCCATTTTTGATGTGGTGGAAGTCAAACAGGTGGCTGCCAACAACGAAAAATTGTATGTCAACCGCGCCGAAGGATTTGTCGGATACGGAAAGGATATGAAGAAAGAAGAATTCATTTCAGAATGCTCCGATATCGACGATGTAATTGTCTTCACCAAAGAAGGAAATATGAAAGTGGTGCGCAATGCCGAAAAGATCTTCGTCGGCAAAGACATCATTCATGTAGCGGTGTGGAAGAAAAATGATGAAAGAACAACTTATAACTGCGTGTATCTCGATGGAAAATCCGGGGTGAGCTACGCGAAGCGCTTTAACGTAACGGCCATTACGCGCGACAAGGAATATCCGATTACACAAGGTAATCCGAAATCCAGAATCCTGTATTTTTCCGTCAATCCGAATGGAGAAGCGGAAAGTTGCAGCGTATTGTTATCACCGAATTGCAGCGCACGCAATAAAGTTTTTGAGTTTGATTTTTATAATCTCGACATCAAAGGTCGTGGTGCCAACGGAAATATCGTTACAAAATATCCCGTCAAAAAAATTGAGCAGAAAGGGAAAGGCCGCACCACGCTGGGTGGCGTGGAAATCTGGCTCGATGATACGGTGGGCCGACTGAATACGGATAAGCGCGGTCGCTATCTCGGTTCGTTCCAGAATGAAGACAGAATTCTGGTGGTGTTGAAATCAGGCGAATACTACCTCACCAATTTTGATCTGACCAACCGCTATCAGATGAATGATATCTTCGCGATTGACAAGTTGTATCCGACTACGGTGATTTCCGCAGTACATTATTCCGATGCGAAGAAGTGCAATTTCGTCAAACGTTTCCATATAGAAACCACGACGATTGACACCAAATACAGCTTTATTTCAGATGAAAATAATGCCAAATTAGTATTTGCTACGCTGTTCAGCAATCCGACGGTAGCCTACACCATCGATCTGGGCAAAGGAAAAACCAGCGAGCCGGAACAGGTGAATCTGGCCGAATTTATTGAGGTGAAAGGCTGGAAGGCAATAGGTAATAAGTTGTGCGGTGGTTCCATTAAGGAAATGAAACTGGTGGAAATGCCGGCAGATGAAGCGGAAGAGCAACAGGTGAATTTTGATGTCGATTTTGAAATTACCAATCTCGGCGAAAACAAAGAGCCACAGCAGGGCGAATTGTTTTAATCCGAATTAAATCGTCGCATATTGTTTGATCTGCCATCAACCTTACAGCCGATTGTAAATGAATGCACACAGCGCGCAAAACTGCATTTGTTGCTGAAGCGTGATGACTTAATACATCCTGAAATTTCCGGCAATAAATGGCGTAAGCTGAAATACAATCTGGAGCAGGCGAGGACAGAAGGTAAATCGCGATTGGTCACTTTCGGCGGTGCTTTTTCCAATCA
Source organism: Chitinophagales bacterium (assembly GCA_020848315.1). Lineage (GTDB taxonomy): Bacteria > Bacteroidota > Bacteroidia > Chitinophagales > JADIYW01 > JADJSS01. The sequence continues at coordinate 3,968 of JADLAH010000137.1, forward strand.
TATCACCGCGACATCGGCGGCCGGAAAATATCTCGGTTTTGAGACGGTTGGCATTATCCGCGGTGAACCACATCATCCGCTCAATTCATCTTTGCAGTTCGCGCAGGACTGTGGTATGCAGTTCATTTATCTCGATAGAACACATTATCGCGACAAAGACATTTCGTCGATATCGTCGCATCCACTGTTGACTGAAAATGAATGTATTTACTGGCTTCCTGAAGGTGGCGCCAATATGCTGGCCGTGAAAGGTTGCGAGGAAATAGTGTCCGAGATAGATACTCCTTTTGATTTTATCTGTGCGGCCTGCGGCACCGGAACAACGCTTGCCGGCATGGCGGCGGCATTGTCACCAAAGCAAAAAGCTATTGGATTTCCTGTTCTCAAAAATGGCGAATTTTTGTTTGATGATATCCGTCGGCTCACGAATGCCGACTGTCAGTTGATGACGGATTATCATTTTGGCGGATATGCAAAAACCACTCCCGAACTGATTCAGTTTATACACACATTCTATCAGGAACAACAAGTGTTGTTGGATTATGTCTACACCGGAAAAATGATGTATGGAATTTTTGATTTGATACAGCGCGGCTGGTTCCCGGAAGGCAGTGTAATCATTGCGGTGCACACCGGCGGCGTGCAGAACGCGAATGTGTTTAATCTAAAGTCATCAGAACTTTAAATCTGAAAATTTCTTCTTGCCCAATGCAAAATATTGCCAGATAATACTGCCTTCGTAGATGCCGTTTTTATTGGGTGAACCGACCGCTATTGTTCGTTGCAGGATTTCATTTTCTTTCCGTTTTTTATCCCATTTTTCGATGGTAGCCGTGTAGTCGGACAGCGCCTTTCGGATGGCGGCGGCTTCGTCTTTTCGACCCTTTAGTAACGCGGCTATAATCGCTAGCTGGTCGAGGCGGTTGCGCATTTTGTAGATAGTCCGCAATTCCTGTTCCGTCAGGTTTTTGCGCAACAGTTTGCGGTTGTTTCGGAAATTCAGAAAAGTCTTTCTCGGATTACTTTTGTGCAGCGTGCCACCGCCGACATGATAGACTGTACTATCCGCGCAATAGCCGATTTTGTACCCCAGATTCTTGATGCGCCAGCAAAGATCAATCTCTTCCATATGTGCAAAAAAATCGGCATCAAAACCGCCGACCGCGTGAAATATAGACGACCTGATAAACAGGCAGGCACCGCTGGCCCAGAAGATCTCACCACTTTGATTGTATTGTCCCTTGTCTTCCTCGCAGGTGTCAAATATTCTGCCGCGGCAAAACGGATAGCCGTATTTGTCTATGAATCCGCCCGCGGCTCCGGCATATTCAAATTTATTTCTTTCGTGATAGGATAAGATTTTCGGCTGACAGGCAGCCATCAGTTCATCCTGTTCCATATAGCGGATTACCTGCGACACCCAGCCCGGACTGACTTCTACATCGGAATTCAGCAGGATATAGTACTCACTTTTTACATGGGATAAAGCCTCGTTATATCCTCCGGCATATCCGTTGTTGTTGCTGTTTTGAATAACGCGGATGTCCGGAAAATGAGATTGTAAAAACGAAACGGAGTCGTCCGTAGAGGCATTGTCAGCCACGATAATTTCCGCATCATCAGCGGGCGTGCCAGCTATCACACCGGGCAGAAACTGCTCCAGCCAATGTTTTCCATTGTAATTCAGAATGACAACTGCTGCCTTTGGTGCGTTCATGTGTTGCAAATATACTTATTTAGGCAAAGAATTAATCGGCTTGTATGGAAACCGCATTTTATCAGTATTGAATCCCGGCTCTCTTCCATCGTCGGTGGCTCCACAACCAGTATTCGGGGCGATACAGGATATCCTTTTCCAGCAGTCTGACGTATTTTTCTGCAATGGCATATTCCGCTTCCTGTGCGGCATGTTCTGTGATGGTCGTAAATTTCAGTTCGTAAAATCCGCGGTTGATTTTCCGGATGGATGCATACAATACGATGGCGTCCGTTTTTCTGGCGAGTACTTCAAATCCTTTGTGGAAAGGTGTTTGGATGTGCAGAAAATTTGTCCAGTAGGCATTGTCGGTATCTACGGGCGTCTGGTCGGCGACAAAGGCTACCAGCGAGGGTTGTTTCTGCAGTTGTTGGTACAGCGTTTTCATGTGCAGCATCGAGACCGGCTGACAGCCAAACCGGGAGCGGTTTTTAAGCAGGAATTGCTCGAATGTTTTATTGCTTTGCGGTGCGTACAGTGCATAGGATGGTAACTTTGTTTCCAGTCCTGCAAGCAAAGAAGCCCATTCCCAGTTGCCGTAATGTCCCAGCACCACAAAAATATGTTGTCCGCTTCGCTCGTATTTTCTGAGTACTTCGTAACTCTCGTGGTGCAGCTGTATGTGTGCTTTCAGTTTCTTTTCAGAAATGGAAATACTCTGGATAGTTTCCGCCATGATGTCTGCCAGATGGCGGTAGAAATTCTGCCGGATAAACCAGAGTTCTTCGCTTTTTTTGTCGGGAAAGGCATGCATCAGATTCAGATCGATGACCGTTTTCCGGTAAGCATATATTCTGTTTAAAATGAAATAGAGGATATCCGCCAGCAACAGCAATATGCGGAATGGCAGCCGGGAAATCAACCGTGCCAATAACAGTCCGATATGGGTAAACAGCCATTGCATACGGTGAAAATAGTGATAATTTATGACTTCCGTATTTTGGCATTTTTTGCCGCATAGATACTAATATTTTACCCATTTTTATGTTCTTAAGTATTCAGAATACTTGCCCGTATTTTGATATCCTGAAAATAATATACCGGAGCAATGGTTTGCCAACGAATTACCGATATCTTTGCACTATGAACATCGCCATTTTAATAGAATCGCAATATGCAGGATGCGCACGCTACTGGAACAAGTTGTTACAGTCGGAGCAGATTGTCATTGACCGACATGAACATTTTGTGCGCAGAAGTTACCGCAACAGAACGAATATTCTCGGCGCTAACGGGTTATTGCGTTTGTCTATTCCATTGGAGAGTGGTAAAAGTCAGCATGCTGCGATGAAAGATGTGCGCATTTCGTATGCTGAAAACTGGCAGAAACTGCACTGGCAAAGTATGAATTCCGCTTACCGACGTTCACCTTTTTTTGAATTCTATGAAGATCAATTGGTGCGTTTTTATGAACAGCGTAGAGATTTTCTGATAGATTTCAACCAGGAAATGCAACAGGTGATTGCCAATATTCTCAAGGTCACTTTGCCGATTGAATTTTCCACACAATATTTTGCCAAAGGCAATTTTCCCGGGACAGATTTGCGCAGTACATTATTACCTGGAATGGAAGTGTTAGGTTTGCCTCCCTATTCACAGGTATTCAGTGATCGGTTTCCGTTTGTGCCAGATCTGAGCGTGCTGGATGTATTATTCAATTTGGGGCCTGGGAGCAGAGATTATCTGTTGTCTCTGGCTTAATAAAATAGAAAAGGCTGCCTTGAAAAGGCAGCCCAGTTAGTGCCATGATGAAGAACTAGAGTTTCTTGAAGAGTCCGCCGAAGGCCATCATCTGCATCAGATCTGATACTTTAATTTTTCCGGTCATAAATGCTTCCTGTGGATTCATCTTGCCGGTTTCCACCGCGATGTAGGTAGCATCATCGGTTTCGACGAGGCAATTAGCATCGCCATTCAGTCCCTTTTCTACGTTCAGTTTTCCGTCCGAAATATTGACGGTGTAGCTGTCTGTCGTGAACTGAAAATGTACGGTGAGGTTTTTGCCGGCAGCTTTTTCCGCTTTGAAGCGGTTGGGAAGAGTAGCAAAGATATCAGCTACTGTTTCCAGTTTTGGTGCTCCAGCTTCCTGTTTGGATTCCGCTCTGTCGTAATTCACGTCGTCAATGACCATTTTGGCAATGATTTCGCGCATGATTTCAGAAGAACCGCCGCCGATGGTGCCGATTCGGGAATCTCTGAATGCACGAGCTACCTTGTATTCTTCCATGTAACCATAACCACCAAAGAATTGCAGACACTGATAAGTCGCTTTGTCCGCGAGCTCCGTTGCCAGTAACTTAGCCATAGAACTTTCCTTTACGGCATATTTTCCATCCGCATGCATACGGCAGGTGTGAAGCACGAAGAAACGTACGGATTCAATTTCCGCTGACAGTTGTGCAACACGATGACGCAATACCTGGAATTTGTTGATGGTGCGGCCAAATGCCTGACGCTCGCTCATGTATTGCAGGGAGTAATTTAATACCGCATCACAACCGGAATAACCCATGATAGAACCCGCCAGACGCTCCAGTTGCAAGCCGCCCATCAGGTAATAAAACCCTTTGCCTTCTTCGCCCAATAAATTCTGTGCCGGTACTTTGACATCGTCGAAATGCAACTCTGCCGTATCAGAAGAATGCCAGCCTAATTTTTTGAGTTTGTTTTTGGAAATACCCGGAGCATCCAGATCTACTACTAACAAACTTACTCCTGCGGCGCCTGCCTCCGGATTGGTCTTGCAGACGAGAATCACGAACTGACCGTAGATACCATTAGTGATAAAGGTTTTGGAACCATTCAGTACGTAATGGTCGCCTTCTTTGCGGGCGCGCATCTGAATGTTGGCGGCGTCGCTGCCTGCACCCGGTTCGGTGATGCCGATACAGCCGATTTTTTTGCCTTCGATGGCCGGTTTCAGGTAGTTCTCTTTCAGGTAATCGCTGCCGTGGTGGAAGATATACGGGGTGCTCATGAACACCTGTACGGCGGCAGTGATGGCAAAGCCACCTGAGAAGATCTTGGAGATTTCTTCCAGCATAACGACATCATAGAAAAAGTCTAATCCGCTGCCACCGAGGCTTTCCGGATAGCAAAGTCCGAAGTAGCCCATTTCACCGAATTTGCGCCAGAATTCACGCGGAATCATGCCGTCTGCTTCCCACTGGTCGATGTGCGGAATGGCTTCCGCTTCCAAAAATTGTCGAATCGTTTTTCTGAAGGATTCATGTTCTTCATTGAAGTAATAAGATAGTGCTGTTGACATTTTTAGTAGTTTTTATTTTTATGATTTTACCACTAAGACACTAAGGTCACAAAGAATATGTGTTCTTTGTGTCTTAGTGGTTATTAAATTTTTTAAATAGTGAACCGAACTGCATCATTTTACCCAAATCGCTCACTTGAATCTTGCCACTCATAAAGGCTTCCTGCGGATTGAGTTTGCCGGTTTCTACACCGATGTAGATGTCTGTCTGAGTAGTAAGAATTAAGTCGTAAGTAGCAAGATTTTTTTCTTTACTAATGGAAATATTTCCATTGGAAATGCTTATTGAATAATTTAATCCATTCTCCAGGTCAAACAATACATTCAGGTTGATATCTTTTGCTTTTTCTGTCTTTAATCTGGAAGGTAAGGTGGCAAATAATTCATCAATAGAAATGTCCTGACTCTTGGCTCCTGACTCTTGGTGCTGATAATTCACATCATCAATCACCATTTTGGAGATAATCTCCAGCATGATTTCAGAAGAGCCGCCGCCGATGGTGCCTAGGCGTGAATCGCGGAAGAAGCGCGCCATCTTGTATTCTTCCATGTAACCGTAGCCGCCAAACATCTGCAGACACTGATAGGCCACTTTGTCAGATAACTCCGTAGCCAGGTATTTTGCCATGGATGCTTCTTTGACACAATAGTTTTTATCAGCATGCATTTTACATACATGGTAAGTGAAAGTTTTCACGCTTTCAATTTCTGCGGATAGCTGTGCCATTCTGTGACGCAATACCTGGAATTTATTGATGGTTCTGCCGAAGGCTTTGCGCTCGTTCATGTATTGCAGGGTGTATTCCATCGCCCATTCGGAAGAGGCGAGCGCGCCCAATGCCAGCGTCAGTCGTTCCAGTTCGAAGCGCTGCATGATATAGTAAAAGCCTTTGTTTTCTTCGCCTAACAGATTTTCAACGGGTACTTCCACATTGTCAAAAGCAATCTCAGCAGTATCGCTGGCCTTCCAGCCCAGTTTTTTAAGGTTGTTTCTGGTAATGCCTTTCGAGTTGCCCTCTACCAGAATCATGGAAATGCCGCTGGAACCGGTGGATGCCGTTTTGCAGGCTACAATCATGTAATCTGCAAATACGCCGTTGGTGATAAAAA
>JADLAH010000138.1 GCA_020848315.1 Chitinophagales bacterium
ACACTTATTTATTATAAAAATACTCATAATAACCCGAGCTAGCCTCTTTTGACGTAGGAAAACCATTTGAATTGTATTCATATGATATAGACTGAGTAGAAAATTCTCTATTATAAATATATTTTTTAATTTTTTTGATAGTTTCTGGTGCGTATTCAAATGTGCTTACTGGCATTAATTTATCCCAGCCTAATATATTTTTGTGAGGCGCTGATTTCCCTTTTTCAAGCATATAAGTAAACCCACTACCCCCTGAATCCAACTCTGTTATTTCATTGCCTTCATTATTGGAGGTAATATTAAATATTTTCTTCAAGAAGCTGTTCGGAGTATTATAATTATCGTAATACTTTACCGTTTGACTTCCGTCTGCGTTATAATCTACGGTCACAACCGTTTCGCAATAAAAGCAGCTGTCTGAATTAGTGTCATAGTTTTCTGACCACATAAGCAGTTTGCCTCCTGCGTGTATGAAACTTTGGCTTTTTATCATCCCGTCTTCATTACTTTCTACTATTTTGGTTATATCATCTCCGGTGTAAGTATAAGTATAAACGGTAGTTATAGATTCATTACCATATTCCATAGTCTTGGTAATCGTCTTCAATTTTCTACCGTCATATTCGTATAAACTGGTAGTTTTAACCTCCCCTTCGGTGGCAATGATTTTTGTAAGCAATATGGCATCGGCGTTATTGTCTTCTTTTTTGCAAGATACAGCCATTGCTCCCATGAGGAGTAGGCTTAAAAATAGTTTGATTTGTTTCATTTTTGATAGTTTTAAAAAAGTAAAAAAGTATTTTATAATGCAGTATTTTCAGCTGTTCAACCGCCGCTTTAGGTCTTTTGAGTTGCACCCGTTATTGAGACGAACAGCGGAAACGTATTAAATCCTGTTTCTTTTTTTGTACATAATTTTATTCAGGGTTTGCACCTTAAAGGCACTATTCCTGAATAAGTGTTTTATTTAGCCGGAGTTTTTGTTATGCTCGGGGCCCATATAACTTGCCCACTACCATTAACAAGTCTTAATATGCCTTCATTCGTAAGTTCAAGTTTTGTGCTTTTATTGACAATATTCCATCGCATATCTCCATTTGCACTCTTAATTGTATTCCAACTACTAAAGTCACCTCTATACCTCTTGGAACTCATCAGAATATCTCCATTTGTTTCATATTTAAACACTATATCCCATTCTTTCATGCCATATGTTAACCCTCTGCGTGGTATAGCATCTGATACCACTTCAATCGTTTCGAACTGGCAATCGTTGCGGTTTAGTACTTCTTCCACTACATATTCCTCACCTTCTTTAAATCTTAACTGATAGCGACCATCGGCTGACACCAAAACTTCATTTTCAAATAAGCTGCTGCCCGGTATCATATAACCCTTATATTTTATAGTAAGTCCGCAGGCGGTGCTGTTAGCCGGTGTTTGATCTGGTGGTGGCGTTTGAGCAGCAGGTGGTGTAACAGTGCTTTTCTTTGGAGGTAATGGCGTTGTCCATATCTCCTGTCCATCTTTGTTTACAAGTATGAGACGCCCGTCGTCCGTCAGTTCTAATTTTATGCTTTTACCCAGAATCAATGTAGCAGCAGCATCTCTACCTGTGGTAGCACAATATGTCTTTCCTTGTGTGCTTTCCATACATACATTTCCGTCCGGATTGTACGAGAAAAAGCTGACAGCAGGTTTGCTGCCGCCATTGTTGATTGGAAAACGATAAATTTCCTGAAATGGGCAGGTACCGCTGTTTAAGACTTCTTCTATCACAAAATTACCATCAGTAGTAACCCGAAAGTGGTAACGACCATTGGCAGACACTAATTTTTCTTTTTCCGCCAGACGCTCACCCGGCTTCATAGATGTTTGGTATTTTTTTACGGCATTTTTGGCATCGCAAACTGAAGACGCAGAAGTTGTAGTTGGTGGTGTTCCTGTATTGTTATTGGAAGCCGTTTTGACGGAGGGGATATTAGCTGTTTCTTTAGTTATATAAGGTTTTTTATCCGCTTTAGATGGACATACGGAATACACTTCGGATATATTGATAATATCCATGTGACTCATACTATCGCGTTGTCCCATTATTTTGTCTTCATCACCTTTGGCATTTTTAAGGCTAATCGTATTTATTTTATTATCTATAGCAAAGGATTTAGCATGATAATGCATGCAAGAACCATAATCATATACACCAAGGTTAGATGCTTTATCTGATTCCTTTTGAAAGTTGCTCTCGAATCCCTTTTGTACATTGCTCATGTAGATATTGACGTAGTTATCACGGTCTTCACGGCTTTGCGTATGATAAAAGCCCAAAGCATGCATCAGCTCATGACATACCGTACCAACTACCTTATTTATAATCGAAATTTCCTGACGACCGCCTACTCTGCCAAGATCAGACCAGTTTCCACCTTTGCTCACAAATTCGACATAATCTACCTGATCGGTACGAGGCACTAAACAAATATTTGTTTTCTTATTCATTTCCTCAATACCTTTTTTAATCACTTCATAACGAGGGTGACTGCTTGAAAGCACATACGGTATAGTGGAATTTGGCCATTTAGCATCGCGGACAGAAGGATCAGCAGCTTGTTGGGTTACTTTGTCCAGTGTTCCTAAGTTGATATCGCCATCATAAAATACCTGCCCTGTATTAGTTATTTGCACCACAGCATCTTTGGGAGTTTTAGCGTTGGGAAGCAGTACCTTCATTTGCTTTTTTGCAGATACGCCGACAAATCCTTCTGTGGGCGGAACTGTCGGTTGCTCTCCTGTATAGTTATTATCCCATACCTTTTTATTCGTGGCGGAATACAGGTTAAGTGTTCCGTTATCTTCTAAAACGGCTCGTACCGGTTTATTATCGGCAGTTCCGAATTTAGGATCGTAGAATGCTTGTGTCATGCTATTCCAAACAGACTTATTATCCTTGTTATACACTACCAGGTTCCCGTCTGCCTGTAAAGTGAGATAATGTCCACTACCTAAGTAAACCATGCTACACCATACAAACTCGTCACCATTCGTTTTTTTAAGACACAGGTTGCCGTCGGCTTGCATGGCTAAGTAATACACTTTATTGGCAGAAATCAGGCGTTGCCCTTCCGTTAGCTTTTGTCCGATTGAAAGGGTATTTGTCCCCTGCTGCGCCATAGCTGAATTACTTGTTGCAGTCATCAGACAGATTACAACCGCAATTAATAGTTGCTTTATAGTCATCTCTTTATAGTTTATTTATAATTAGTTGCTTTCAATAATTAATTTGCTGACCATACTAGCTTTCCGTTTCCGTTTACAAGTCTCAGTTGTCCGGTATTGGTCAATTCTAATAACTTTAGCTCTTTCGAAAGAATCGCTGCAGCTTTAGCATCCCTGCCTGTGGTAGCACAATATGTTTTGCCTTGTTTGCTGTCCATACAAACATTTCCATCCGGATTAAAGGAGAAAAAGCTTGTTTTAGGCTTAGAACCACCATTGGCCAATGGGAAACGATAGATTTCCTTGAATTGACATTTGCTGTCGTTCAATATTTCCTCTATCACAAAATTGCCATCGGTAGTAACCCGCAACTGGTAGCGGCCATTTACTGATAGTAACTTTTCATTTTCTGACAAACGATCCCCGGGTATCATACTGGCTTTGTATTTCATGACAGCATCTTTGGCTTCACAGGTAGCTTTGGTTGGCGCAACTGTATTTTCCTGCTTTACATTAGTCGTCGCATTCGGATTATCTGCTATACACCGGCAGGAAAGTCCGCTGCGTTTATATCGGTTTACCGGCATAATACTTCCCGACTTAGGACACGCATCCTCATTGTCTGTAAAAAGATATATGGCAGCGCCACTCTCATCGGCGTAATGCTCGCTGGATAGTCCCGTTGAACTAGACCAGAAATAAGCTTGTTCGCCCGCAGAAAAGTAATTCCCTCCGCTTTGTGCAAATCCTGCTGGTAAAGCGGTGAATCCGCTTTGGTTGGTGCCTATGGTTTTAGCGCCTTTCCAGTCGGCAGTTCGCATCATTCTGCTTGCTTCCTTCCAACCCAGAAATTTCTGAAGGTCTTCCCATTCTTTTATCGTGGGGATACGCCAGCCTTTGGGACATAGCTTTCCGGTATTTACCGCATACCAATTGTATAATTTCCCGTATTTTTCGTTGTTTTTAGGATCCTCTTTATACACCCAGGCTCGTGGTTCTATTATATCTATAAAATCAGGATACGCTAATTTTTGTGTCTCATTCGAGGTAGAAATGGGCGTTCCGTCATTCAGCTTTGTTACTTTCAGATTTTCCTTCAGCCAGAGTTGATTACCGATTTTTACGGTATTGTAAACATTGCCATCAATATCCTTAACTGTACTTTGTGCATACGACGATGTGATACCTGTAACCGCCAATACTACGGCTAAATAAAAGAGTTTGATTTTTTTCATACAGATTTCAGTTTTCTGACTTTAATAAAAACAAAGAAAACCTTGTAGTTTTTAATTGTAAAAAATCTGGGATAGAATGGCATTTTTAGGGATAGAAAGTATTTTTTTGATTTTTTTGCATTAAAAATCAGTTTTCCACTATAGTTCTATAGAGGATGAATATGCAGGCAATTCGCTCATTGTTGCCGCGACACGGTCTTACTTACACGAGTAGACGGCCTCACCGCATAAAGCGATGAGGTGCGCCTCTCACACCACCGTACGTACGGGTCTCGTATACGGCGGTTCGTTTAGTAATGGGTTCAGTTTGTAATACATTTCCAACATCGATTCATGTCCTCGCTTCCTGAGGCGTTCCAACGTGATGGTGGTACTAAGTATCGGGCTTTGCGCTATGCACCACACCCAATGAAGTCTAAATTCTACATAATGGAATTTGTCTCTAAAATTTATTAACTTGCTGCACGCATGATGTGACAAAAAAATCTACAGATGATAACATCTGTAGAGGGCGGGTCGGAAACGAGGTACTAACAAAAGGATATGAATACAAAAAAAATCATACGCTGGACTTTCGTATTAGCAATAACCATCTTGGTTGTTTATTACCTCTATCCTGAACAAAAATTAGCCCATAATATTAAAATTGACTCATTGATTGTTTATAAATCAAAGAGAGAATTAATGGCTTATTCAAAAGGACAATTAATGAAGACCTATAAGATTTCACTTGGTAGAAACCCAATGGGTGACAAAGCCTTTGAAGGAGATAAAAAAACGCCCGAAGGTGTTTATTTTATTAACGCCAAAAATCCCAATAGTGTGTGTTACAAAAACCTGGGTATTTCCTATCCTAACAAACAAGACATAGAAGTTTCAAAAAATCTTGGCAAGCCGCCAGGTGGAAACATAAAAATTCACGGACTCACAAACGGAGCTGGTTTTATTGGTAAGTTTCAACGTTGGTTTGACTGGACAGCAGGTTGTATTGCTTTGACAGACCAAGAAGTTGAAGAACTTTATAACACTGTGGAAATCGGGACGAAAATTGAAATTAAACCATAATACAAAAAGAAAAAGTATTTATATCCACCTACGGCAATAACGAAGATCGTAAAAAATGAAATTCATTAAACAAACATTGCTAACAATCCTGATGCTAATAACAGCTGGACTTTTGTTTCGCGGATGGTGTTACAGACATTTAGTGACATACAAATCAGTCGGACTTCGAACAAATTATTCAGCAACAGAAAAGGAATTAATTGACTATATTGAAACAAACATTAACAAACAAACAACACATGACATTAAGGAAGTTATCAAACTTGGACTTTCAATAACCTCCGCACATCTAAACTATACCATCAGCAAAAATGATATCGACCCAAACAAACTCGTGTATTCCAAAACTGCACATTGCGTGGGTTATTCCTCATTCTTTGCTACAATTTGCAACTATCTATTAAAGAAATACAACTTGAGTAACGAATGGATTGCAAAACCACAAATTGGACAAATCTATTTTCTGGGAACAAACATCCACCAGTATTGTAAATCCTCGTTTTATAAAGACCACGACTTTGTGACAATGGAGAATAAAAAAACAGGAGAAATCATAGCCATAGACCCAACTATTCATGATTATTTACGCATTGACTTTATAACCTATCGAAAATAAAAAAAGCGGATAAAAACGCCGAAATCAACCACTCCTACTCACTTAATACACCGCATGAAAAAACAAATTATTGCCCTCGCAACCATCACACTGTTACTTTTCAGTTGTACAAACAATGCTTCTCAAGATGGACACCAGCACCATGCAGGCGAGTCCATAGCACTCAACAAGGGACAGAAATGGAAAGTGGATAACAACATACTGGTGCATATCCGAAATATGGAAAAAGACGTGGCGGAATATGTCGGATCCGGCGCTAAAGACTACCGGACATTAGCAAAGAAGTTACAAACCAACACCGATTTGCTGACCTCCAACTGCACCATGAAAGGAAAAGCACACGACGAACTGCACAAATGGCTGTTGCCCTACATTGATCTGGTCAATGAATTATCAAAAACAACTAACGACAGTGAAGCCGCCGGCATCGTTGAAAACTTACAAGAGTCATTTATCACTTTCAATCAATACTTCCTGTAAAAATCAGAAATCCTGCTTGTTAGTCGACGGTCGACAGTCCATAGTCCACCGTTTCCGAAAATCCATCCCTTTTCTTATATCTCAAATCTCATCTCTACCTCATTCGCTCATCAGCTAATTATCTAATTATCTAATCATCAAATTAGCTAATTATTTCCGCCAGCTCTCCCAGGCTCTCTGCGCCAGCTGATACGTGAGATATTCGATATAGTAACTACCTTTGGCAGCGTCTGCCAGTTCGTTGAAATAAGATTCAAACTGCAGGATATGGTGTATGTTTCTCGCGATACGCTTGTCGAATTCTGTGTTTTCTTTGCTGATATCGTGACTGCCGATAATCAGGGCATCGCAGCCACCGGCAACCGCACTCATGGCCTCGGTGGTATTGCGCAGCATATTGGTATATTCATCGCCGGCATCTCGTCGCTGCAAGCCCGTTTCGGACACTATCGTCAGGGCGAGCTGCTTCTCCAGCACATTTCCGGCTTGCAGCCACAGCCAGCGCAGGGCGCGCAACTTGGCAATTTCCATAAAATAATGCGAACCTGCTTTCCACAATACCTGCACTTCCATCGCCGTTGTTTGCTGCATTTGCTGCAGAATATACACCAACTCCTCTGCCGTTGAAGTCAGCAGCGGCACTTCGATGAACTGCGGACAAGTTCCCGGCAACTGCTGTTCTATCGCGGAACGATCTTCCGGTCGGACATGCAACAAATGTACGGGCGCCACCTCCAGCAAAATGTCTTTCGTCAATGCCGCCGCATCTGCCGCCGATATCGCCTGATGCTCGACATCAAACAGTATAGCCTGCGCGCCTGCCTGCAATGCTTTCAGCGCCTCCTGATTGGCCTGCGCCATGTCCCGCACTTTCACTTTCTCCGTAATCAGCCAGGATGTGTTGGCTTTTGCGGGAATATCCAGCTGATAGCGCGACTGATCCTGCAGCGTGTAAAAGGGCAATATCTCGATGCCTTCCTGCTCGCTGATGAGTTGCTCAAAAGCACCACCTTTTAAATCCTGTATGATTTTATTTTTCCAGGACTGTGCATCCGCGGGACCGAATTGCGTGAAAATCGTTTCGAAAGCATCCATTGACATGCCCTAAAGATACGATATTCCGATATTTTTTAAATCATCCGCGCTATTGAATGCTGATAATTTTTATCTCTACCCGCTGATTGAGCGGATTGCCGGGCTTATCGGGATACAGCAATTTCGTTTTGCCATAGCCTTTATAGCTCAGTCGGCTCGCGGCAATGCCTTTGCTGACTAAATAATCCACGCAGGTTTTGGCTCTGCTCGTCGACAGTTTCTGACAAAACGCGTCATCGCAGAGGCCATTGCTGTGTCCACCGATTTCCACTTTCAGGTTTTTATTTTTCTGCAGGAAAGCCACCACTTTATCCAGTTCAGGATAAGACGGAATCTGCAGGAAGGCGGCATCCGCCACAAAATAAATATTGTTGACCTGCGCCACCGCGCCCACTTCCAGCGGCACGCTGAACAAATCGTATTGCTGCTGCAACTGACTGTTACTGGCCGTTACCTGCTGCTGCACTTTGGAGAGGGAGTCAACGGCATTCTTCAAGGCGAAGAATTCCTTTTCTTGTTGTTTTTTCAGTAATTCCAGTTTGGCCTTATCCTGTTCCATTTTCAGTTTCTCCGCCGCCAGTTTATCGCGTTCTGCCTGCATCTGCGCAATCAGTTCATCCATTTTTTTCTTTTCCAGCTCCAGCTTTTCCTTTTCGCCGGATAACTGCGCGGTCTGACTGCTTAGCTTTTCTTTTTCCTCGCTGAATTTATCGCGCTGCGTCTGCAGATCCACGATATCTTTTTCCAGCGACTGCTTGCTGCTGCCCATTTTATCGAGCATCGTGGTCATACTTTCGGATGCGGCTTTCTGTGCCTGCTGTATAGAATCCAATCGGAATTGCTCGCGCTCCAGCACTTTGGAATAGTCCGGCACCACGATTGTCTCCACCGGCGTTGACTGGACTGGCTCCGCAACGACTGCTGTTTCCGGCATCTCAGGCGTTTCTGCTACTACCGGCGCAGGTGTTACCACTGTTACCGGCGGCGCCACCGGCTTTTCCTGTAATACCACCGAAGCAGGTGTATTCACCGGAGCCGCGCTGTTGATGGCCGCCATTTCTTCTTTCAACTTTTTCAGCTTCTCTTCATATTTGCTAATTACAGGATTCACCGTCGGTGCCGCGTTCGTGGTCACAGCAGTTGATGTGGCTGGTGTTGTTGACGGTGGTGTATAAACACTGTTTGCCGGCGGTGCGGATGCTACCGTTACCGGTTCACTTTTTTTCACGACAGCAGGTGGCGTATTCACCACCGCTTGTTGCTGTTTTTTCAGCTCGTCCAGTTTTTGCTGATAATCGTCAAAAGCCTGTGCGAACTGATCTTCCTGCTTGGGTTTCACCGGCTGCGGATCGTAAGGCTTGGGTGCGTAAGGGTTGGAATACAAAGTATTGCTTTGTTCCACCTGCGCCTGCTGCTGACGCAGGTCGTCCAGCTTTTTCTGTAGTTCATCCGCTTTCGGATTGGTGGCAGGCAGTGGCGCGGACGGATTGGGATAATGATTGGTATAAACCGGCTGAGTCGTTGCCGGTGCGGAATACACATTCGTCGCCGGCGATTTTACTTTAGCCAGTTCCTGTTGTTTTTTCAGTTCATCCAGCTTCTGCTGATACTCATCCACTGCGGGTGCTTCCGACTTTTTCAGCACCGGAGCGGTCGGTTCCACCACTGCGGTGGGCGACACTTCCTGTAAAA
>JADLAH010000139.1 GCA_020848315.1 Chitinophagales bacterium
CCTGCAACAGAAAAACGGTCTCTCCTACACACTTCGGGAGGTATACGATATATTGCTGCAATACGCGCAACAGCATTTTCCGGAAGACGTATCTCTGCAGGATTTAATCGCGCTGGATTATTACACACACTATAAAGTGAAACCGCAACTACTCACAGAAAACGGACAAACAACCATCGCAAAACAACAACTCTTGCTCTCGCTTTCCTTTTACTACAACAACTGGATAACTAGCCACGAAATACAAAAGAGCAACAGCAGCATTCGCATCCAATACAACGGGAAAAGCCTCCCGGATGTCGCCGCTGTATCGACGGCTATGATATAAAAAACTGGCAGCGGACAACTATAGACAGGTGCTGCGCGGAACAAAATGATATTTATTATAGTTCCGCAAAAAAAACAATTCTTTAATTTTATTAGCTGCATTTAATCATTATCTTGTACTTACATTTAGTGAGCAACTCATTTACAACTTACACACCATGATTTACGATTTTATTGTTGTTGGTTCAGGTTCCGGCGGCGGTGCTTTGTCCTATTACCTGAATAAAAGCGGCGCCAATGTTTTATTGCTGGAAGCCGGCAAATTTTACCGCAAAGACACCTTCCCGAAAACCGAAGCTGAAACCTCCGCGCAACTCTATTGGGGCGGTGGTATTGAGTTTGCACAAAACGGGAAAATGGGATTTCTGCGTACCAAAATGGTGGGCGGTTCCTCTATCGTTTATCAGTGTCTGATGGATCGCTTTGATGATATCGCCTTCAACGACTGGCGAGCGGAAAGTGGCGTGGACTGGTTCACACCGGAACAAATGGACCCACATTATTCTCAGGTGGAAAGCGATATGGTATTGCACACCTTTAAGCGCGAAGAGATGCGACCTAACGGGATTTTATTTGCGGATGCCTGCGATAAACTCGGCTACAAATGGGGTTTCCTGCGCAGAGGTCAAAGCGACTGCGGCGCCGACAAAGGCAATGACTGTGTAGGTTGTCTGGGCGGCTGCTTCCGCGATTCCAAACAAAGCTCACTCGTGGCATTTATCCAGAAAGCGGAAAAGGAAGGCTTGAAAATTCAGGCAGAAACAGAAATATATAAAGTAGAACCCAATAAAGACACCTGCAAAATACATGGATTTCACCAGGGCAAACCGGTAACACTGGAAGCGAAGAAAGTTATCCTCTGCGGCGGTGCTTTCGGCAGTACGCGCATCATGACGATGTCGGGCTACGCCTCCAAACTGCCGGCGTTGGGCAAGAAATTTGCCTCTCACCCTCAGTTCATGTGGTTGGGTTTTCAGAACGAACCGGTGGATGCGCACAAAGGCATGTTCCAGTCAGTGGCTTCCAAAGATCCGAACTTCCGGGCTCAGGGTTTCAAGTTGGAAAACGTATTCGCCTCTCCGATTTCCATCGGCATGCTGATGAATGTGACCGGCGCGAAACACCAGCACTATATGAAACAATACCGCTACATGCAATGTATTGAAGTGGCCGTGCGCGACGAGAATATCGGAGAAATAAAATGTGACAACAAGGGAAAACTCACTATCGTAAAACCACTGACTGATCAGGATAAAACGCGCCGCGACAAAGGTCTGCATGCCATTGAAAACATTATGAATGCCGCGGGTGCTAAAGAAATTTTCAAATCAAATTTCTACTTCGGTCTTCACCTGATGGGCGGCTGTGTGATGGGAACAGATGCATCAAAATCCGTAGTGAATCCTGACTTCCAGGTGCACGGCGAGCAAACGCTGTACATCGCGGATTCCAGTATTTATCCGAATGCGCCGGGCATTAATCCGGGATTGACCATTAAATCACTGGGACACCGGTTGGCTACACAACTTTTAAAATAAAAAACGATTTTTCATTTTCTATCTCCACGATATGAATACATTTTCAAACAGAGCTGTCAAAGGATTAACCAAAATCGGCAATATCTATTGTCCTAAGAACGGAGAATTTCCCGCCTACGAAGAAGTAGCGGGATTGCATTTCCTGAATACACTGGCCGTGAATGTGCCGAAAGACGATTTCACTTCGCTGAATCTCGTGCTCATCATTTTTTCTTTCCTGCCCAACGGCATCCTGAGATGGCTGGTGGGAAAATTTGAAGCCGCACAGGAAGATGACAGCGAAGGCATCATCGCCTCCACTTTGCGACAGCTGAATCTCGGCTTGCGCGGATTGTGCTATTCCACTTACTATTCCGAGTTTACCAATCCGGCCTACAAAGGCAGAACGCCGATGGAAATCATCGATTACAAAGTGAACCGCGTAACCAATTAAGTTAACTTCTTAGTCAGCCGCACATGAATACCGTCCTTCGGTTTCAAGGTAATCAGCGGCTCCGCCACCACCGGCTTTCCGTTAGCAGTCAGGCTGATATCAAAGTGGTACAGCAACTGCGCCAATACTATGGTTATTTCCATGGTGGCAAAATGAAATCCGATACACATGCGCGGGCCGCCACCAAAAGGGTAATACGCTTCGCTGTTGAACAACACATTCGTATTCCCATCGAATCGCTCCGGAATAAATGCATCGGGTTCCTGCCAGTAATCAGGATGGCGATGCAGAAAATATGTACTCAGTAAAAACAACGTTTTCTCCGGAATCTCCAGTCCGCAGGCCGTTTCCGCCGCTTTGCTTTCACGGCTCAGCAGATAAGCTGTCGGGTAGAGCCGCAGCGTTTCATCTATCACCTGTTTCAGATACACCAGCGACTTGTAATTTTCCACCGTAAGTTGTCCGTCAGACATCACGGCCTGCACTTCCGCCACTGCCTTTTGGTAAGATGCCGGATGCGTACACAGGTTATATATCGCCCACGACAAGGCATAACCTGACGTTTCGTGTCCTGCCACATAAATCGTGAGCAATTCATCGCGCAGCTGCCGGTCGCTCATACCCTCTCCGGTATCCGCGTCGCGGGCATCCATCAGCATACTCAGCAAATCGTTCTGCGGAGCGGCGGCTTTGCGCTGGCGGATAATCGCATACAGGATAGCATCGAAATCCCGCATGGTTTGCTGAAACTGCTGTTCTTTTCCATTCCACTTCGAGCTGAAGCGATAGAAAGGGCGTCGAATCAGATTGACCAGATGTTCCTGAATGAAGGTGATATGCTGTTGCAAATGACTCATTTCATCTCCGATATCTTTTCCCAGCAATGTTTCAATAACAATTTTGGAAGTCAGCTGCATCATTTCCCGGTCAATCTGCACGGTTGCTTCGCTGTCTGCCGACAGCTCCTGCAGATGCGCGAGCGTGAGCTGATTCATGGTATCAAAAAAACCTTCGAGTCGCTTTTTGTAAAAAGCGGGTTGCGCCAGCCTGCGCTGCCGGAACCATGATTCCCCTTCATTGGTGAGCAGTCCATTTCCCAATGCCAGCTTCAGTTTATTACTGTCATAATCCTTGCGGTAATTTTTGTGTTGCTGTTGCAGAATATGTTTGAATACGTCTTTGTCACACGTCAGCACCACCCGCTGTCCGAAAGGCAGATAAAACATAAAAGTATTGCCGTATCGCCGGAAATTGCGTTGCTGAAATCCGAGGATATCCTGAGAAATAGCCCATGCATTTCCAATCAGCGGCCAGTGTGGTATAACGGGAATCTTCATCCTGCATTAAAAATACGGAATATCCATATTCGTGGATAAGGATTATCCGGGAATTACAATAAGAATCTGTATTTTTGCAGCTATGCTGCCAAATCTATTTCAAATAGCAGAATATGTACACTACACGGTGTCCTCGCTGACGAAGTATAAAATACATTCGCCGTTTGTATACCGGCTGGTGACGGAGGTGTTTGAAAAACAATTGCTGTACGGCGATTACGAACGTATTGAGAACCTCCGCGATTCCCTGAAGGACAATGATACCGAGATTGAAGTAGTGGATTTAGGTGCAGGCTCTAAGTCTCTCAAAACCAGCAAAAGAAAAATCAGCAGTATCGTCCGAAAAAGTGTCAAAAAGGAAAAATACGGGCATCTGCTGTATATGATGGTACGCCATTTCAAGGCTAATTCTATATTGGAACTCGGCACTTCCCTCGGCATTACTACCAGCTATCTGGCTTCCGCCCATCCGAATACACGTGTTATCACGGTGGAAGGCAGCGAATCCATCGCGGCGGTAGCGGCAGAGAATTTCAAAAAATTACACCTGAAAAATATTGATCTGGTGGTAGGCAATTTTGATCAGGAACTGAAACGCATCTGCGAACAACGCGGCAAGTTCGACCTTATTTTCATCGATGGCAACCACCGCGAAAAACCTACTATCGATTATTTCAATACGGTATTACCATATTGCCACAATGACACCGTGTTACTGTTTGACGACATCCACTGGAGCGAAGAAATGCAGGAAGCATGGGAATATATCAAGAACCATGAAAAGGTGACATTAACCATCGATATCTTTGAAATGGGCATTGTATTTCTGCGCAGAGAACAGCGCCAGAAAGAGCATATGCTGATTCAGTACTAGGTTTATATTTCATCGAAATAATCGCGCAGCGTTACTGCATCCTTTGGCTTCAGTTTGCCGGCATTGATGAGACGGAGTTCTCTGCGGTGCAGGGCACTCTCAAACAATTCCTTCTCACGGTCTGTTTCGGGCACAACCGGCGATACCTTAATCGGCCTTTTTGTTTCATAATCCAGGCTTACGAAAGCGAAAAAAGCCTCGTGCGACTTCACCTCCGCCTGCGTTTTGATATCTTTAATAAAAACCTCACAGATAACCTCCATGGACGTGGAAAATGCGCGGGTAACAAAGGATTTGAGAATCACGATATCGCCCATTTTAATGGGAAGATTGAAAGATACATTATCCAGACTGGCCGTAACGGAAATGCCGCCGCTGTGTTTCATCGCGGAGATACCGGTACAAACATCCATCCAGCTCAGCAAGTTGCCACCCATCAGATTGCCAATCGGATTGGTATGACCGGGCATAATAAGTTCAGTCTGAATATTTAAGGTTTCGGATACACGTCTGGTTTCCATAGCATCAATTTTAGCTGCAAGGTACGATGAACAATTAATTTGCAGAAAAGAATTTAAAGACGTAAGAATTTATTATTTTTGCACCGGAATTCCATTTCCGATGGCTGCGTAGTTCAACTGGATAGAATATCAGATTTCGGCTCTGAGGGTTGAGGGTTCGAATCCTTCCGCGGTCACCTAAAAAAAGACAACCTACTGTAAACAAACCACTTACAGTAGGTTTTTTTATTTCTTTCGCTCTTTGTTGATTCATAAAAGAAACACCCGACACACGGAAATAACAACCACATTATCAACATTTAAAGGAACAATACCTCTACATTTACTTTTTTATCCACCAACTGCGGCTGAAACCGGCAAAAAATGTCAGTAAATAAACCGGTTATTCCCCAAAAATTCACCCTGATTTTTTCGTATATTTGTCGGTTCGAAAACCGGATAAGACGGTGTACATTGAATGACCACACTAAAAGAATTACTGACCGATGAGGCTGAGAAGTTTGGAAATTAAAGGATTTAAGAGTTTTGCCGACAAAACGCAAATCAACTTTGAAAACAACATTACGGGTATTGTCGGCCCCAACGGCTGTGGCAAGTCCAATGTGGTGGATGCCATTCGTTGGGTATTGGGCGAGCAGAAGACGAAGGCGCTCCGACTCGAGAAGATGGATAATATGATTTTCAACGGCACCAAGGACAAAGCCGCCGCGAACATCGCGGAAGTTTCCCTGACCCTCGACAACACCCGCAACCTCCTGCCTACGGAATTTTCCAGTGTAACCATTACCCGAATGGTAGAACGCGACGGAGACAGCACCTACAAACTCAACGGCGTTTCCTGCCGACTCAAAGACATCAAGGACCTGTTTATGGACACGGGTATCAGCACCGATTCCTATGCCATCATCGAGTTGAAGATGATTGATCAGATTCTGAACAACGTGGATAATGCGCGCCGCACCCTGATTGAGCAGGCTGCCGGTGTTTCCAAATACAAAAACAGAAAGAAAGAGACACTCCTGAAGTTGAATGCAACGGAAGCCGACCTCAACCGCGTGAGCGACCTCTTGTTTGAAATTGAGAAGAACCTGAAATCACTGGAATCTCAGGCTAAAAAAGCAAAACAGTACAAAAGTTACAAGGAAGAATACAAAGTCATCAGCATCGACTTATCCAAATACGAACTGCACGGGATTCAGGAAAGTTTCACTTTATCCAACAAGGAAATTGAAGGACTCGAAGACCAGCGACTGGAAATCAACACACAGATGGAAAGTCAGGAAGCCACACTGGAAAAGGAAAAACTGGCGGTACTTGACAAAGAACGTTCCCTCTCCGACCAGCAAAAACAACTGAATCAGTTTCTCGCGGAATTGCAGGAAAAGGAAAGTCAGAAAAAAATTGACGAACAAAAATCCGCTTTTCTCAAAGATAAAATCTATCAGCTCAACCACCAGATTTCA
>JADLAH010000140.1 GCA_020848315.1 Chitinophagales bacterium
CAAACATCCGTATATTCATCTACCACAAACGAAAACCATATATGAAAAAGACAATTGCACTATTCATCACCATCCTCGTGTTTCAATTCACAAAAGCACAGAATTACAGCAAAGAACTGAAGGCCGTTAACGACTTTCTGGTCACCTTCGACAATGGCTACTACGGCTATCTCGAAATAAAAGACGGTTACCTGTTTGACAGATTTAAATCCGGCGAACACAGCAAAGCCTTAATAAGCGATCTGGATGTTGCGGTAGAAGAAGAAACCAACCGGAAAGTAGTGGTCAAATGCAAAAGTGGGAAATCCTGTGTATTCTCTACCTACACCAACTCCAACCACGAAAAAATGTCTTTTTCCCAATCTACCAATTTCAACACGCAAAAGCTGATTACATTACTGAACAATCTGATTACTGCTTATAAAAAATCACCCGGAAATTCTTCCAGCCAGGAAGACCAGAAAACTTTGGATGCTGCGGCAGATAGAATAAAAAAGACATCCTCAAAAAATACGACAACGGGTAACTACCAGACAGCGTTACAAAAACTGAACGACTATCTAAAAACATTTGACAATGGTTATTACGGCTATTTCGAGGTGAAAGATGGCTACATCTACGACCGCTTTAAAGCCGGAAAATACAATAAGTTTAAAATGGAAGACATAGAAGGTGCTGTGATACAATCGGAATTCTCAAGGGTTATTTTTAAATGCAAATCCGGCAACTGCATAGAAACCGATTGGAAACCTAACGGCAGAGAAGAATATACACAATTTACAACCGGCGGTTCATACAATTATAAAGAATTAGCAGACTTGCTCAATAATTTCAGAGATGCATATTTAGGAAATAAAAAACAAAGCACTTCAAGCTCCGAGGAAGAGGAAGATTATACGATGTCCAGTGAGTTTTTAGACGGTCTGAAGTCAAACATCGACATCATGAGCAGCAGCAGCAACAACAGCACCACCAAGACAACCAAAAGCACCAGTTCGGGAGATTACCAATCTGCACTGAAAGCGCTTAATGATTACCTGAAAATTTTTGACGGAGACCGTTATCAGGGAATCGAGATTAAAGACGGCTATATTTACAGCAACTACAAAAATGGAAAATACTCCCGAGCGAAGCTGGAAGATATCGATAAAGTCGTGCAAAACAATGAATATAAATACATCAAGCTCACCTGCAAAAATGAATCCAAATGTATTTATTCCACCATTACCGGAAACTACCACGATTACTTCAACTTCCAGACATCTACCGGAAAAGATCTCGATAAAATGTTTGGATTGCTGAATGATTTTGTCGCGGCGCTTAAAGGTAAGAAATCAGACAACAGCAGCAGCCAGCTGAGCGATGCGCAAAGTGACCGAATACAGAAGTTAAAACAATCCGGCAATACTTCCGCCACCACAGAAAAAGTGGTTTCAAACACAACTACCACCTCCGCAAACAGTCCGAAATATGCCAAAGAACTGAAAGCACTCAATGACTATCTGAAAACCTTTAATGCAAGTGTGTACAAAGGAGTGGAAGTAAAAGAAGGGAAAGTACTCTTTAAATTCAGTGCTTTGGGTGAACACACCAGCAGCATCGGTATCAATGAACTGACAGAAAATACGATTGTATTAAAAGCCACTTCACTGGGAAAAGAGGAAATCAAGATACAATGCAAAGGAGAAAGCGATTGTTTCTATTCCACCTACAACGATGACTATGTAGACCATTTCCGCTTTTACAGCTACTCCGTAAGCGACCTGACAAAGATGAAGCAACTGGTAGAAGATTTTATCAAGGCATTGAAATAGTCGGATACTACCGCGGTATTCTGAAAGAATAACCCAGCGAAGCATACCAGCCTCCGGGAAAGGGATACAACTGAAATCCTGCTGAGGCATCTATCTGCATATTGTTCCTGATAAGATAGGCGACACCGGCATCAAAGCTGTGAACAGACTTTGCTTTTATTGGTATCTCGCCAAAAAACTCATAGTAGAGATACCATCTTTCCGCCGGTTCAAAACCATTGGCTATCGTATAGATAAATGATGGATAAGGTGAGTCGCCGTCCCAATGCATCCCCAGACTATAGCCCAGTGAAATATGCTCCTTCAGTGTATGCTCCATACTGAATCTGAAATTGGGTGCAAAATATTTTGTGCGTTGATTTTTTGTCGCAACATAAGGTATCGCCATATGCGCAATGAATGATATTTTCGGTTGCGCCTTTCGCTCTTCACAGATGGCAGTTTTAAATCCTATCTCAAGCGGAGCCAGCCCTGCCCTGTATCTTCCAGTGGAATCATGTACAGAGGAAACCTGTGTTATCACTCGCCGTTCCGTCGACTTAAAAACGCCCGCTTTCCATAATATGGTAGGATGAACAAAATGCCAGATATCGTAGTTGCGTTCTGCATTAAACCCTATTTCCATCTGAAAATACCGGAGCGGTACAACATCCGGTGTTTCTGTTTGGTCAGGTCGGTCAGTGGCAATAGATGTTATATTTTCCTCCGCTTTTTCCTGCCCTTTAGCGACAATAAGCAAACAACAAAACAATACGAATATTCCGTTTTTCATACAGCAAATTTAAAAACAGAAAAAAGTATTATTAAAATTTATTTTTAGGAAATACTAAAAATACAAGTAACTTACAGACAAAAAAAACGCCTGAATATTATCAGGCGTTTATCATAATTTGCTGTTTATTATCCGCATCTCGAAGCACCACAATCCTTGCAGGTGAGGCAGCCTTCCAGGTACTGCTGATTCGTGGAGCCGCAGTTCGGGCACTTGGATTTCTGCGCAATGGTACCATCCGGCACATAGCGTTTCAATGCACGCACTACACCGTTTTTCCAGGTGTTGATGGCCTCATCCAGATCCAGACTATTAATCAGGTCTACCACATTTTCTATCGGCATTCCGTGGCGCAAGGTTCCCGAAATAAGTTTCGCGTAGTTCCAGTATTCCGGATTGAATTTATGCGACAGTCCTTCAATCGTGGTTTTATAACCGCGTTGATTTTTGTACTGAAAATCATATCGCGAAGTACCGTCCGATTCCTTATTTTTGATAATCACACCTTCATTCACCCAACGTGGCAAGAGAATGCCGTCTTCATCATCATTCAAACCGGTGAAGATTTCATACGGACGATTATCCATCAGGCCGATGAAGGCAATCCATTTATCCTTGTTATTCTGAAAACGCACCACATCCGCTTTCAGTGTAGCCGGACGTTGCAGCGGGAACACGGAAGTTCCCTCCGCCGTTTCTTCTTTTTTCTTTTCATCATTGCTGATCAATACGCCGGAACGTGAACCATCGCGGTAGACCGTCACACCTTTGCAGCCTGATTTCCATGCTTCCATATAACATTGCGCCACGATATCTTCCGTCACTTCATTCGGCATATTTATGGTTACGCTGATGGAATGATCCACCCACTTCTGAATGGCGCCCTGCATCTGCACTTTCTTCAGATAATCGACATCGTTGGAAGTGGCTTTGTAATACGGTGATTTCTTCACCAGCTCATCTAGTTCTTCCTGTGTAAAATGGCGATTGGTATTATAGCCGTTCACTTCCATCCATTGTTTGAACCTGTGATGAAACACCACATATTCTTCCCACGAATCGCCTACTTCATCCACAAAATCTATCCGCACATTCTTATCATTCGGATTCACTTTTCGTCTGCGTTTGTACACCGGCAAAAACACAGGTTCTATTCCGGAAGTAGTCTGCGACATCAGACTCGTCGTGCCAGTAGGCGCGATAGTCAGCAACGCGATATTTCTTCTGCCGTATTCCAGCATCTCGTAATACAACTCCGCATCGGCTTCTTTCAGACGCAACATAAACGGATTATTTTTTTCGCGCTCCGCATCAAATATCTCAAAAGGGCCGCGTTCTCTGGCGGTATGCACGGAAGCACGGTAAGCCTCGAGCGCTACTGTTTTGTGCACGTTCACCGCAAATGCAATACCTTCATCGCTGCCGTATTGCATACCCAGTGCAGCCAGCATATCACCTTCTGCCGTGATGCCGATACCGGTGCGTCTGCCCTGCACGGCCTTCTTACGTATTTTCATCCAAAGGCTGATTTCCGTATGTTTGATATCCGCATCTTCTGGATCACTTTGCAGTTTATCCAGGATAGTATCAATTTTCTCCAGTTCGAGATCGATGATATCATCCATCATGCGCTGCGCGTGCGCGATGTGCTGCTTGAACAAATCCCAGTTGAAAGTAGCATGTTTGGTGAAAGGCTGTTCCACATAGGAAAACAGGTTAATGGCCAGCAGTCGGCAGGAATCATACGGACACAGCGGAATCTCACCGCAAGGATTGGTAGATACTGTTTTGAAACCCAGATCGGCATAGCAGTCCGGCAATGACTCGCGGATGATGGTATCCCAGAATAAAATGCCCGGCTCCGCGGACTTCCAGGCATTGTGTACTATCTTTTTCCAGATAGCCAGCGCATCCACTTCCTTTTTTACTTTCGGTGTCGCGCTATTGACAGGAAACTGCTGCGTGTATGTCGCCTGCTGTTCTACCGCCTGCATAAATTTATCATCTATACGCACGGAAATATTGGCACCGGTCACTTTTCCCTGTTCCAGTTTGGCGTTGATAAAATCCTCTGCATCGGGATGTGCAATAGATACCGATAGCATCAGCGCACCTCTGCGTCCGTCCTGCGCCACTTCGCGGGTGGAATTGGAAAAACGCTCCATGAAAGGCACGAGGCCGGTGGATGTCAGCGCGGAATTTTTCACGGGAGAACCCTTCGGACGGATGTGCGACAAATCGTGTCCCACACCACCACGGCGTTTCATCAGCTGCACCTGTTCTTCATCTGTCTTCATAATGCCGCCGTAGGAATCGGAGGCGCCTTCATTACCGATAACAAAACAATTCGACAAGGACGCAATCTGATAAGGATTGCCGATACCTGTCATCGGGCTGCCTTGCGGAATGATATAGCGGAAATTTTTAATAAGGTCAAAAATCATATCCTCCGACTTCGGGTTGACATATTTCAGTTCCACCCGGGCAATCTCGCGGGCAATGCGGCGGTGCATGTCATCGGGTGTCTTTTCAAAAATATTGCCCTCTGAGTCCTTCAGCGCGTATTTGTTCAGCCAAACCCTCGCGGCCAGGTCGTCCCCGTTAAAATATTTCAGGGAAGCGTTAAATGCTTCGTCCTGTGTGTATACTGTTTGCTTGATTTCTGAGTGTATAGTAGCCATTTTTGTCACATTTTAGTTAAAATTCGGATTCCGAAGTTACACCCAAATAAACACATATCCAATACCTAAGATTATGTAAGTTTTCAAAAATTATGCGCAAAATATTGAATTACAGAATTTTAAAAATTTATACACAATAAAATGTTTACAAATTCTGCGCAATATCACAATTACCACACCAACAAAAGTGTATATTTTCAGAAAACACCTGACAAACAGCAGATTACCGGTTTTACAATACTTTTATTAACCTGTTTTATGCCTATTTAAAGACTCACACTACTGTTTTTAAATTTTTTCAATGATTTTTTTACTGTATTTTTATGGAATTTAGCCCATTCGGGTATCTTATATGTATGATGGACAATTCTTATAATCATATCGCTGAACTGGCAGCCCGTTGCATACAGCAGACGAATGCCTCACTCTTCCTGACCGGAAAAGCCGGTACCGGAAAAACTACTTTCCTGCGCAACATCGTACAACAGACCTATAAGAATACCATTGTGGTGGCGCCCACCGGAGTGGCCGCTATCAATGCCGGCGGTGTTACCATACACTCACTGTTTCAGCTGCCTTTGGGTCTCTTCCTGCCGGTGCAGCAATATGCGATGGAATATAGCTCCGGCGCTAAGATTATCACTCAGCAAGGTCTCATAAAGCATCTGCAGATGCATGAGCGCAAACGCAAGATGCTGCGCGAGCTGGAATTACTCATCATTGATGAGGTAAGTATGCTGCGTGCCGATGTGCTGGATGCCATCGACTTTGTGCTACGCTATATCCGCAGAAAAAGGCATTTGCCGTTTGGTGGTGTACAGGTACTTTTTATCGGCGATTTACAGCAATTACCACCGGTAGTGCGCGATGATGAATGGCGTTTACTGCAGGATTATTACAACAGCATTTACTTCTTCGACGCGCTCGTTTTGCGAGACCAGAAACCGCTTTATTTCGAACTGACGAATGTGTACAGACAGGCCGACGAACGCTTCGTACAACTACTGAACCGCCTTCGTGACAACATGCTGGAGGAAAGCGATGCAGAATGGCTGAACAGCTATTATCGCCCTGATTTTGTCAGAGAAGCCGGCGATCCTGTAATTACGCTGACCACACACAATAATAAAGCAGC
>JADLAH010000141.1 GCA_020848315.1 Chitinophagales bacterium
CTTTGATGAATTGACGACAGAAAATGCGATAGAAATATCCGAAGATGTTTTTGAGAAAATTTCCTACCGTGGCAATACCAGCAAAGTCGTTTCGCTCGCGAAGCCTAAAATAACGGCGCTATCCGGGTTGGATCTTTCTGCCCATCCGCTGATAGTGGTGGTGGATGGCGTTGAAAAACCCGGCAATCTCGGTGCCATCCTGCGCATTGCCGATGCTGCGGGCATTACCGGTGTCATCTGCTGCGATACCAAAACGGATATCTACAATCCGAATGTCATTCGTTCGTCCGTAGGTTGTATCTTTTCCAAGCCTGTTGTGCTGGCTTCCAAAGAAGATACGTTGGCGTTTCTTACTTCCGGCAATGTCCGCATATACACCACATCCCTGAAGGCGGCGGTGAGCTATCTCGAAGCGGATTATACCGTGCCGACGGCCATCGTACTGGGCACGGAAGCCACCGGTGTGGATCCATTCTGGGAAGAAAACAGCACAAGGAATATCATCATTCCCATGCGTGGTCAGAATGATTCCCTGAATGTATCGAATACAGCTGCTATCGTGTTGTTTGAAGCGCTCCGTCAGCGGAATTAAGCTATTTCCTTTTCAAAAAATTGCCATATTTTTTCATCCGGAACGGGGGCAGTCAGTTCGATGGGTTCATTTTTCACCGGATGGATAAAGCTGATTTTTCTGGCATGTAGGTGAATGCTTCTGGTGTTTTCATTGGGTCTTTCAAAGCCGTATTTCACATCGCCTTTAATCGGACTGCCGATTTTCGCCAGTTGCGCCCTGATCTGATGGAACCGGCCTGTTTCCAGTTGTACTTCCAGCAGATGATAATGATCCGAACTCGCCAGCCAACGATAGTGTAGCACACATTTTTTGGAATGCGCCACCTCTTTGTCGAATAAGCGGGCTTTGCGCGTTTTCTCATCTTTCAGGTGATAGTGCGTCAATGTGCCGCTGTCTGAAACGGGCTTTTTCTTCACCACCGCCCAATAGGTTTTGGTGATTTCTTTGGTTTTAAATAATTCGTTCAGCCGCGACAGACTTTTGCTGGTGCGGGCGAATAACACGATACCGCTCACCGGCCGGTCGATGCGGTGCACTACGCCCAGGAATACCTCGCCGGGCTTCTGGTATTTTTCCTTGATATAGGCTTTCACCAGATCAGACAATGGCGTGTCTCCGGTTTCATCGCCTTGCACGATTTCGCCGCTGCGCTTATTGACCGCAATAATATGATTGTCTTCGTACAGAATATCGAGTGGCTGCAAGTCTTTCCGTGATTATGTTTGCAAAGTTATCTTTTTATATAAAATCTCATGGCTTTTTACTTTTTACTTTTTACTTTTAAGGCTAAATGAATCTTTCGCCGGTTATAATCTTAGGAATGCATCGCAGTGGTACTACGATGATTACCAAAATGCTGGAAGAAGTGGGGCTGTTTGTCGGCGCGGAAGTGGAAGTAAACCACGAGGCCCTGTTTTTCTGGGAAATCAATAACTGGATTTTCGATATACATACGGCATCTGCCGAAAAACCTTACAACCTGCGCTACACCAATCCAGCCTGCAGAGGTGTGATTCGCGAATCGCTGGAATATTTTGTACAATCGGACAGACGGAAAAAATACCTGGGCAAACATAGTCACGCAATCAAGGATATCCGGCAAACGCCTTTCCCTTACGGCTGGAAAGATCCGAAAAACACATTCACCATCGAATTCTGGAAAGATATTTTTCCGGATGCGAAAATCATCCATATCTATCGCAATCCGATAGATTCGGTTTCGAGTTATATTGAACGCGACCTGCTGCTGAAAAATAAGTTTGAATGGAACTGGAAGAAAAAACTCAAACGACGCTTTCTTATCAGTAAAAATTTTCACGAAAATTTCCGTCTGATCAATATACAGGAAGGCTACAACCTGTGGGAAGAATATGTGATGAAGGCGCTTTCGCTGAAAAATGATTTTTCGGACTATATCGACATCCGCTACGAAGATTTTCTGGCGAATCCGTTCGAGAAACTCGCACTGTTATCCCGTTTTTCGGGACTGCAGCCATCCGACGAACAATTGAAAAATGCCGTCAGTCGTGTTAAATCCGACAGGGCTTTTGCATTTCTCCAAAATCCGGCTTATGTGGAGATATACCAACAGCTGAAAGAAAAACCATTGATGCAACAACTTGGCTACGACAATCTGTGATCACCTCGCCTTCCATACAAATTTTGCTGGCAACTTATAATGGTGCCCGTTTCCTGCAGGAGCAGCTGGACAGCCTGATTGCGCAAACGAGACAGGATTTTACTTTGCTGGTGCGCGATGACGGTTCTACGGACAATACGCTTCAGATCGTGCGCGATTACCAGCAGCAATATCCTGATAGAATACGCATTATAACAGACCGCCGGAAAAATCTGGGCGCTACGCGCAATTTTGGCTGTCTGCTGGAACATGCCGATGCCGATTATATTTTTTGCTGTGACCAGGATGACATCTGGAAACCCGATAAAGTGGAAATGGAAATGCGGGAAATGGCAGTCCTCGAGCAGGCAGATACTACCGTGCCGTGCCTGGTTTTTTCCGATATGATGGCCATTGATGAGGTGGGAAATGTACAGAACGATTCTGTCTGGCAGCAACTGCATTTGCATCCCGATTTTTTTACACTCAACAGATTGCTGGTACAGAATATTCCACATGGATGCACCATGCTGATCAATCGCCCGATGCGCAATCTGGCAGTGCCGCTCCCCAAAGAGGCATTGCTGCACGACCACTGGATAGCTTTGTTGGCGGCCAGTTGCGGCAGATGGAAAGCCATCTCGGAGCCTACCGTTCTGCTGCGCAATCATGGCAGCAATGTAACCCGTAAACAGACCGGTAT
The DNA here is from genome assembly GCA_020848315.1 of Chitinophagales bacterium. Lineage (GTDB taxonomy): Bacteria > Bacteroidota > Bacteroidia > Chitinophagales > JADIYW01 > JADJSS01. The sequence continues at coordinate 2,896 of JADLAH010000141.1, forward strand.
TTTTGACAAGGTGAAGAGATTCTCTCAGAATTTCCTGGATAAATCGGAATACGAACATTTCATCCAGATGCGTGTCCGGCAGGCGCTGGCATTGCAGTTGCGCACTTCCACATTTATTTCAGATGATGATTTTGATATCCTGAAAGATTTTATCCGTCTGGGAAAAACGAAAGGCATGGAGCGTCGGAAAATCATGTGGAAGAGACAGTTTTTCCGCACTACGGCGTGGCATACCTTCAAGATGATTGCGAGGGCATAAATACTTCTGAAAAATTATTGTATTTTTGAGAAAATGACGGCGATAAAGTTGTCTCTTACAAGCTAAAGATTTCTATTGTTTTGAAAAATATACTCATCACCGGTGGCGCAGGATTTATAGGTTCAAATCTGGCATTGCAGTTATTGGAAAAAGGCTATCACGTTACGGTCCTCGACAATCTGCATCCGCAGATACATGGAGCGGAACCGGAAAAGACATCGCCGCTCTATCGTTCCATTAAGGATAAAGTGCGTTTTCTGAAAGGAGACGTCTGTAATAAGGAAGACTGGGAAAAAGCGCTCGAAAATCAGCATACAGTCGTACATCTGGCGGCCGAGACAGGCACCGGACAGTCAATGTATGAAGCTACCCGCTATACGACGGTAAACGTCATCGGGACGGCACTGTTGACCGATTATCTGACCAATCAGCAGCATACTGTCGGGAAAGTGGTGGTCGCGAGTTCGCGGGCTATTTACGGAGAAGGAAAATATGTTTCCCCGTCATCCGGACAGTATTATTACCCGACAGGAAGAGATGAATCCGATTTGGAGAAGGGTGTTTTTGATTTGCGCAATCCGGATCAACCCGAAGAAATGCTGCAACTCTGCGCTACGGATGAACAGAGCCGCATTCAGCCTAATTCCATCTACGGACTGACGAAATATCACCAGGAACAAGCCTTGATGATTTGTTGTAAATCGCTGCAGATTCCATGCGTCGCTTTCCGCTATCAGAATGTCTACGGACCGGGACAGTCGCTGTCCAATCCATACACCGGCATATTGTCCATTTTTTCCACCCGCATCAAGCAGCAGAAATCCATCAATATTTTTGAAGATGGTCAGGAAAGCCGCGATTTTGTGTTTATTGACGATGTGGTGAAAGCTACGCTGGCAGGTATAGAAAATTCCTCGGCAGATTTTCAGTCTTTTAACGTGGGCACCGGTGTGGCTACCAGCGTGCTGACGGTGGCACAAACACTGATGAAAAATTATGGGATGGAAGTGCCACTCGAAATTTCCGGGCAATATCGGAAAGGCGATATTCGCCATAATTTCGCGGATATAACCTTGATTCAGGAAAAACTGGGATACGCGCCTTCCGTAGATTTTGCTACCGGAATCCGACAATTCTGTGATTGGGTCAACCAACAGGAAATACAGGCCGACCGCTATGAACAGTCGCTGGACGAACTCAGAAAAAAAGGGTTGATGAAATAGTTCTCTATCCGAAACAGGTTGCTGTATAAAGAAGAAAACGTTTATGAAAAAAATCGGCTTAGTTACCATCACCTACAATTCCGCCAAGGTTATAACGCCCTTTATGGATTGTGTGCTCCGGCAGACGCATACGGATTTCATATTGTACATTATCGACAATATCTCTTCGGATAATACCCTCGAACTGCTGTCAAAATACAAGGATGACCGGATAGTGATTATAGCCAACACACAAAATGTCGGAGTGGCTGCAGGAAACAACCAAGGCATAGTAAGAGCGATGGCCGACGGCTGTGATGAAATTCTTATCATTAACAATGACGTGGAGTTTGAATACACGTTGCTCGAAAAATTATCGCGTCAGTTGGAAGAACTGAATTGCAGTCTGGTGGCCCCCAAGATGATGTATCATCCGGAAACACATCTCATCTGGTGGGCCGGCACGAAGTTTAATCCGAAGGAAGGCTGCATGACACATCATATCGGCATACAGGAAGAAGACAAAGGGCAATACGATCACATTGAGAAGATGGACTATGCGCCAACCTGCTGCGTATTGCTGAAGCGGGAAGTGATAGATGATATAGGACTGATGGATGAAAAATATTTTGCCTATTACGATGACACGGATTTTTTCTACAGGATCTTCAAACAAGGAAAACACGTGTTATTTTATTATCCGTTTGTGCAGTTTTATCACAAAGTCGGCGGCTTGTCCAACATGAAAAAAGGAAATGCTAAAAAATTCAAGTTCAATAATTTCTATGTCCACCTCATCACCCGAAACCATGTGTATTATCTGCGCAAGCAAAAATCCCTGCGCGCGTGGTGGAATATCATTTATTTCTTCTTTCGGATGAACCTGCGCTTTATCTTCAGTGGCAAATATCACCTCAATTTTGCGACTTTCCGCCTGCTGCAAACCTCCTTTTGGGAAGGGCTGAAAATGTAAAAACACTTTTGATTTACATCAATTCATTGATTATCAGCTCTTAATTTTTTCCTAAAAAAACAGCATTTAACAAGTTTTTAAGCATTTTGCCGGCTTACA
>JADLAH010000142.1 GCA_020848315.1 Chitinophagales bacterium
GAAATCTCAATATCGTCCGGATAAAATAAAGGCTGAATAAACTTGCATTCGAGTTTACCTACCACAATCTGTATGCCTTCCTCCAGCAGCAGTTTCCACAAACCCGATTCATACATAAAATGCACACGGCCCGTCTCAAAATAGCGGAAATACGTAACATTATTCACGTGATTGAAGGCATCCATTTCGCCCCACAATACGCGTTGGCGGACAGGAAACGGATATTTGAGATTTTGATCGGCTGTACTCATGGAACAAACATAAAAAAACCTCCCGATGTTTCAAACGCCGGGAGGTTGTGTTTTTATTATGTCGTACCGCTTATTTCTTTTTAGCAGCCGGCTGATTTTCTTTGTAGCTGTCTTTGTTTTTATCCAGATCGTACATAATCGGAGATGCGATAAATACGGAAGAGTACACCCCTACCAATACCCCGATTAACATCGCGAAAGAGAAACCTTTCAGAACTGAACCACCGAAGAGGAACAATATCAGCACCACAATGATTACGGTGAACGCTGTATTGAATGTTCTGGATAAAGTGCTGTTAATCGCAGCATTCATCGTTTCTTTCATATCCGCGTTCGGACGTTCTTTGAGGTATTCTCTCAGACGGTCAAAGATGATTACGGTGTCATTCAGCGAGTAACCGATGATGGTTAAAATCGCCGCGATGAAGTTGGCGTCTACCTCCATGGAGAATGGCAATATGCCGTGCAACAGGGAGAATACAGCGATTACAGCAAATGCATCGTGCGCGGTAGCCGCGAGTGCACCGACAGAGTATCCGTATTTTCTGAAACGAATGAGGATATAAATAAAGATAACAAGCAGTGACAATACGGTAGCGAGTACGGAACTGCGTTTGAAATCCTGCGAGATAGTAGGGTCTACTTTGGTAGAACTCATCAGATTCACCCGCTTGAAGTTTTCATAAGATGTATTCGGCATGAATTGCTTTAACCCTTCATACACCGCCATCTCTACCTGACCATCCACTTCTTTTCCGGTTTTATTAATCAGATAAGAAGTCGTCAGTTTCACTTGGTTGGCAGAACCGAATTGTTTTACGACGGTTCCGGCACCCAATGTTTTATTCAATGCATTGCGCACTTCATTGGTATTTACCGCATTCTCAAAGCGGACTTTATACTCACGGCCACCTTTGAAGTCGATACCCATTTCAAATCCACGAGTAAAGAAAGACACCATACCGACCAGAATAAATACCGTAGATATCGCGTAAGTGATTTTTCTTTTTCCGATGAAATCAAAGTTGATACCTTGCAGGAAGTTTTTCGTCATTTCAGAAAAATAGGTAATAGATTTACCTTTTTCTCTTCTGTTGTCGAGGATAATTTTGGTCAGCAATACCGCAGTGAATAAAGTGGTAGCGATACCGATAATCAACGTGATGGCGAAACCGCGCACCGCACCGATACCGATTACCGCGAGAATGATAGCGGTCAGTAATGTCGTGATATTACCATCCAGAATCGCGGCATAAGAATGTTTGAAACCTTCCTGAATAGATACCCACAGCCCTTTTCCGGCTCTGTGTTCTTCTTTCACACGCTCATAGATAATTACGTTGGCATCTACCGCCATACCGAGTGTGAGCACGATACCCGCGATACCCGGCAATGTCAGCGTGAAGCCGAAGGCCGCCATCAGACCGATAATCATGAAAAGGTTGAGCAATAACACGACGTTGGCAATCATACCGGCACCTGCATAGAAGAATATCATGAAGATGACAATCAGGATAAAGCTGGCTGCCATAGACAGCAAACCTGCGTTGATAGATTGTTTACCCAAAGAAGGTCCTACGAGTTCTTCTTCAATGATTCTAGCGGATGCAGGCAATTTACCTGTTTTCAGTACATTGGCTAAGTCAACCGCTTCCTGTACATCAAACGCGCCGCTGATCTGAGAATTTCCACCGTCAATCACATCGTTCACAGTCGGTGCAGAATACACCTGATTGTCCAACACGATAGCGATATTGTTGCCGATATTTTTACGGGTAAGGTCTCTCCATGATTTACCGCCCAGGGTGTTCATTTGCATGCTCACCACCACCTGACCGGTCTGGTCATAGTCCTGACGGGCTTGTGTTACCACACTGCCATCCAATGGTGCCTTACCATTATTGGTATTTTTCTTAATAGCGTATACGGAATAGAATTTCTGCTTGTCGCCGAATGGTTTGGCAGAATACAGGAATTCGATATCTTTCGGGAATACCGCACGAACCTGCGGATTGTTGAAGTATGCTGTCAATGTCGCAGTATCCAGTGCGCTAACATAACCGATTACCGGCGAAGCCTGGAATCTGTTTTGGTCGTCAACAGCAGGTTGGAATACGGAGAAGAATGGATTTTCATTTCTGAAATTCTCCATTTGTTTAGCCTGAGATGTATCCTGTTTTTGCTCTTTGGCACCTGTCAGCGGATTGATAACAGCGGAAGAATCGCTGTTGCCGCCGGTCAGTACGTCTTTTACTTTTGCAGCTACCGTACTGTCTTTGTTCAGGTCTTTCTGAGTATCCAGGAAGTTTTTCAATACGGTGTTTGCCTCATTGATAGACTGAGCAATTTCTGTAGCTTTGTATGTTTCCCAGAATTCGAGACTGGCCGTTGCCTGAAGGAGTTTTCTCACACGCGCCGGATTATCGACACCTGCAATCTCTACGGTGATGCGGCCACGGTTCGGCTCGAGTGTCACGGTAGGCTGCTTGGTACCGAACTGGTCGATACGGGACTGAATGATGTTGTATGTTCTGGTGATTGCATCGCCGGACTGTGCGCGGATGAACTTCTCCACGTCGGAATCGGAGCTTTCTACCGAAATATCATCTTTATTATTTCTCGTAGCAAAGATTTGCGCCAGTCTTGCGTTCGGGCTCAGTTCTTTGTATGTTTTAATAAATAAAGTAACATAGTCACTGTTGGCCGTTATCATTCTCTGCTCCGCAATTTCCAGTGCTTTGTTGAAATTCGGATCTTTGCTGTTGTCAGATAATGAAAGCAGCAACTCTTTCAGTGACACCTGCAATACCACGCTCATACCGCCTTGCAGGTCGAGACCGAGGTTCAGCTGTTGCTCCTTACAGGATTTGTAGGTATTCCACAGATACACTTTTTCATTGGAAATGGAATCGAGGTATCTGTTTTTGTAGTTGATGCGTTGCTGATGGATGGAATCCTCATATAAAAACTGCGCCAGCTGATTGCCGGGATACAATTTTGCAGGATCCGCCATCGGGATGCTTTTCTCTGCCTGTGCGACAGCAGTAGACTCTACCTGATTTACTTTGTATGTGAAGGATAAGCAATAAATACATATCAACACAATGAATGCCGTTAAAACAACGAGCGCCGTTCTTGTTCCTTTACCCATATTGGACGATTAAATTAGGGTGCGAATATAAGTATTCTGCTCAAAATACAGAAATGATTAATGCACATTCTGATACAATGCGTTAACAAACCGCCACTTTTGTGGTTTGTACGGTGCCGTTTTGCAAAACAGCGTGTATTATATAGATGCCGGGAGCGAGTGCAGGCAGCTGAAGCGGCGCCTGTGGCTGGCCTGTTTCCAATATTTTGGCACCTGATGCGGAGAAGATAGTCAACGTCTGCACCGAGGCTGCATGGTCAAAGTGCAAGTGTCCGTCGCGGATAAAAAACTGCAAATCGGTATTGCGCTGATCCGGGTAGAGCGCGGTGGACACCGGTCGGAGCGCCACACGGATGGTATCGCACTGTCCGCTGGTGAGCGTCAGGCTCAGGGTTTCGGAGATGTAGCCGGCTTTTTCCACACTGACATTAAAAGTGCCGCTTCGCGGAATGCCCGTCTGAAAAAGTCCGTCGATGGCTGTTTTTGCCGTAATGGTCGTGTCCGTGAACCGGATATTAACGGCGGTCAGTGGCAGTCCGGAGATGGAATCCACCACGATGCCCTGCAGGCGGGCTGCACGGCGGTAGGATGGCTTCAGCACAAACAGTCCACCTTCAATATCACTCAGAATGAGCGTACTGTCTGAAAAATACGGGTAGGCGCCCCAAACGCCATTAAAAGTGGAACCGGTAAAATTGTTGGTATCGTAATTACCGACCATCACCACATTATCCGGAACGGATGCGTCAAAAATAGCCACTCCGTTGGTGTAATGCGGCACCACCAGATAGTCGTTCCACACATGAACGTTGTGCGGAATGGAGGTTTCCGTTGGTGACATTTTGACAGTAGGCAGCGCCTTTATATTGCTCAGATTCCGGATATCATATACCCCGATAGGCGAACTCGGACGTTCATCTGTCGTGAACAGGTATGCACCATTATCCGAGAGCCAGGCATTGTGGGTGAAATTAAAAGGCGTGCTGAACTGGGTAATTTTCTGCGGACTGCTGCGATTAACGATATTATAGATGGAAAGGGTACCGTTATTGATTTCCGCTTCATACAAAGTATCATTGCGAACGTAGCAGTCGTGTACATAACGGGCATTCTGCTTTCCCACATATGTCGGCTGTACAGGATTGGGCTTCAGATCGTACATCACCGTACCATTGACGGAACTGCCCTCTACCGTACAGATGCCTCCGTTTAAATACAGAAAGCCTTTTTCATCTACAAACAGCGAGTGCGTTTTAAAAATACGGGTCACGGGACTGCTTGTTCCGGTGAAAGAATAGCTTTTCACACTATCGGGAAGGTATTGTAAATCAATAATCAATATTCCTTCTGAGGTACTTGTACCGTTGTTATCCTGTGAGACATAAGCATAATGACTGTAAGTTTTCAGTTCTCTCCAGGAGCCGTTTGATCCATCCACAAAGGCGACCTGCACCGGATTGGTCGGCTGGGTGATATCCACAATAGAAGTGCCATCTGTAGTGCCGACCAATGCATACTGTCGGCCTTTAGCCGTATCTGTATAGCCCCATATACTGGAAGTATTGACCGTATAATTCTTTTTGGATAAAAATGCTATGTTGTGATTAGCCGCTATTGCAGAAAAAAAACAAAAAGTAAAACTTAAACAAAATACAGCTAATCTAAACATAAATAAAATGTTATAAAACTACTTAACCTCTACCATTACACCATTTTCTGCTTTCAGGAGATACATAAAGCTATTGTCGTAATAATCCACGCCACCATTTTTACTGTATACCGGCTGGAAGTCAAATCCGGATTGTGTATTCTCAAAATCCACCTGTGGCAATCGAACAGCTGCAGGAAAAGCTTGTTTTTTGTCCAATAAATTAAACAGATGCATCATAATATCATACGCCTGATGCACTATTTCCGTCGGTCTGCGTTCATATTTCTCCTCGAATAAGGTCGCAAATATCTTGTAATTCAGACTGCCGGAACTATAAGGATAAGCCACAAAAACATCGTGCGGGTATTTGGCATCCACCAACCCTTTCACCGATTTTGCTGCGGATGATGTGTATATAA
>JADLAH010000143.1 GCA_020848315.1 Chitinophagales bacterium
AACACCATTATAACATTGCCTTCCTCTGAATTGTCGAGGGCGCGCGGCGGCCCGCACTGTATGACTTTCCCGTTGGCACGTGGTTAAGAGAATAAGATTAGTTGCGTTTGCTTTTATCGCTGCGGAGACGGCTTAATGTCTCCGGTTTGATGCCCAGATAATTGGAGATATCCTGTAAACTGAACCGGTGGAAAAGAGATGGTTTCTTCTTCATCAGAAGTTCGTATCTGCCCAAAGCATCCAACGACTGAAAAGTGCTGATGCGTCTTTCTAATCCGGCCATGATTTCCTGGTTGTGCACCAATGCGGCTCTTTCGAAATTCGGACGATCCTCCAGTAGTTTTTTATAACTGATGTAGCTGATACCCAGTCCTATTGTATCTTCCAGGCAGATAGCTCCGTTTTCACAAGGCGTCTGATGATAAAAACTGTTGGCCGGCGCTGTAAAGTTACCTTCGGTGATAAATGAGATAATGTGTTTGCCATTCTCATTCTCATTGTAGTATTTGACTGCACCTTTGCAGATAAACAGCATCTCTGTACTCACCTGGCCGGGCAAAAACAAAACATCATTCTTTTTAAGTTCATAATATTCGAAATATCTGTCTAGGCCAGAGAAATCTTCGTCCGTAAGGAATGAATACTTTCTGAGAAAGTGTACGAAAAAATCGATACACTCCTTAAAGGATGGTTTAGCAGGGTTGGAAAATTTGACATTTTCTGCCAAATTCCCGTAGGAACGATCATTCATTTTAGCTTAAAAGGGTTTGGTTTCTTGTTACGTATCTATGCTAAAATACAAAACGTTGACATTAATCAATAATTTTTTAACACCTTTTTATTTGATTTTTGTCAATCTTAATACAATCTTAATGTCCTATATTTGCATTCAGTAGTAGCAACATAGAAACATAAAAGCACCTACAAATTATTCGACACCCACTTAATGGCTGAAAGTTCTTTCAGCCATTTCTTTTTTGTCTTATCAGAACTTCATATTCCGGATTTTCTTGTGCAGTTCCAGTTTTTTCAGGTCCAGCAGGAAGGAAACGCGCTGTCCGAATTTAGGCGCATTCGCTTTGTAGTATGTTTTATAATCCTTGCTGTAAAGCAGCGGGAAATAGATTTCAAATCCTTCATCGAAAAAGCTGAACATAAAGCCCGCATCGTATTGGAATTTCTTGACGGGCAACGGCGTGCCATTGCTGAAGAAATTGTTATGGGTATAGCCCATATCCACGAATAATTTCAGAGGCACATATCGTATCGGGAAATCTATTTTCAGGTTGAACGCCATCAGCCAGTTGGCAGCGTATTCAGTCGGTGTGAATGGAGCTACGGTTTTAAAGAATCCATCTGTACGCGTAATTTGCCTGGAACTGAAACCTTCTTGCTCCCCGCGGCCGAAGTAATAATCATCGAAGAGATAATCGGCCTCGCCACGCTGACCGTTCAGTTGAAATCCCACTTCCGGATGTCGTCCGATGCGATAGTCGTTGTTGCGCCACATAAATCCACCGGCAAAGAACCTGAAATGTACGCCCGTGTTGTACTCCTTAAGCTGATAGCGGATGAATGAATTGAGCTCTATGGATGATTTGACAAAATAGCGCGTTTGTTCAAGTGAAAATAATGCCCAAGCCGGGAAATTGCGGTGTTCGAAATCCAGTTTATATTCTAATAAATTGGCATAATACCGCTTTGACTCGTCAAAAATGGTGGAGACCAGCGGCGCCGTCTGTCTGAAAATGCTGTAATGCCGGAATGCAACTTCATGGGACAGATTTTCCAGTTTCTCGGTTCTGTGCCGGAAAGTGGCCTTCAGTTCAGGCTGTAATGCATAGTATTTCAGGGGCTTGTCAAAATCATCGTAGCTGAATGACTGGAACCTTACACCCGGCTTCAGCTCGCTTAAAACGCCCTTTCGTGGCCGGAGGTAATAATCGATTTTAGCCGTTCCATTTACCTTCTTTGATTTTACACCATACAACATGGCTCCGGTAAAGTCGATGTTTTTGACAGGCTGACGCAGATTTACCATCGCTGCCCCGATCTGAACACCATCGTATCGGTTGTAAGCAATGGCTGGTACGGCAAAGGGAAATTCACGGTTTTTCTTGTCAATCCACTGCAGATACCTGGTTTGTGCCTTGGTGAGTCTGGGATAATGAACTTTTTTCACCAGACTATCGTTCTCATTAACAGTACCGGATATTTCCTGACTGTATGCACAAGTTAGCCCCAGTAAAACCAGAATGTTAATAAATAGACAGCGGAATATCATATTTATCGGTTAAATTTTGAAAACGAAAAGAACACAATATTAAGTATTAACTTTGAATTAGTAATGTATCCGTCCTGTTATTCCGAAGATAATGGTTCGATTTTTGCTTTAAAGGTAATACAACATCTAAACGCAGCGGTATGAGTGAATTTGATTACAATCCGGAAGATATGGAAATGGTGATGCAGCTGGTCGAGCAATACGAGCAGTCTGTAAAAGCGGAGCGTGTACCTTTTTTTGATCAGGAAGATTACGAGCGTATTATAGAATATTATGAAGAATCCGGGCGTTTTGAAAACGCGCTCGAAGTAGCGGAACAGGCTTTGTCGCAATATCCGTATTCCGCTATATTGTTGCTCAAAAAAGCGCAGGTGATGTTTGAAATGAAACAAATAGATACCGCGCTCGAACTGTTGGACAAAGCGGCTATCTTCGATAATTCGGAAGTCGGTATTTATCTGCTGCGTGCGGAGATTTACACTTTCCAGTCCAGATATAAAGAAGCGATTGATTTGCTGGAATCCCTGTTGGAAACAGCCGAAGCGGATGATTTGCCGGATGTCTACCTGCAATTGTGCGATGTGTACGAAGACTGGGAAAAATACTACGAAGTCTACGATTGCCTGGTGGCATGTCTGCGCCTCGATCCATCCAACGAAGAAGCACTGAACCGTTTCAATTATTGTGTGGAAATTACCGAGCGTTTTGAAGATTGTATTCCGGTACACAAACAACTGATTGACACCGATCCGTATAATTATCTCGCGTGGTATAATCTGGGCTGTGCTTACCGTGGTCTTGGCAGATATATGGATGCTATCGATGCCTTCGAATATGTACAGGCCATTCAGGAAGAGATAGATTATGTATTCCAGGATATTGCGGAACTGTACTACAAACTGGAAGAATACGACAAGGCATTGTCTGTTATCAAAGACTTGTGCGATATTTTTGAGGCGGACGATGAGATTTATCTGCTGCAGGGGAAATGTCATGAAGGCAAAGGCGACCTGAAGATGGCGCGTTACTGCTACAGAAAGGCGGCTCACGATAATCCGGGTTTGTCCGAGGCGTATTTCAGAATCGGCGAAACCTACAAACAGGAAGGGATGTGGGAGCAGGCTTATAAAGCATTTCAGAAAGCCAGCGATCTCGAAAAACAACATTACGATTTCTGCCTTGCAATGGCGGAAGCCGCCCTCGAAATCGGAGAAACCGATGTGGCGATAGATGCCTGCGAAACAGCGATAGATATTTTTGTCAATCGCCATGAAGCCTATTTCATACTGGCAAAACTGATGGCTGCCAGTGGCGAAACAGCGACTGCCCGCCAGATTATTGAGAAAGGCCTGGAGATTGCCAAATCAACGATAGAACTCGAGTACGCTATGTGTGCCCTTGATTTCATGGAAAATCACTGGAAGGAAGGAGAGCAGCAGCTGCGTCAGCTGGTGCTGACTGATTTTGATGCGCATGTCGCCTTGTTTGATTTTGACGAAAGCCTGCATACGCATCCGGTAGTGATGAATATTCTGGCAGAGCAGAATTAATCCCGGAATATTTTGCCTATCCTGTTTTCTTTGCGAACTTTGTTCCAAATTACAACATGAAACAATTTGGTTTAATCGGTTATCCTTTATCGCATTCTTTCTCCAAGGGATATTTTACCCGAAAGTTTGAAACGGAACAGATTGCAGACTGTGTCTACGATGTGTATCCAATCGAACAGATAGCTATGTTCGACGCATTGTGTCAGCAGCATCCGGATTTCGTGGGGCTCAATGTCACGATTCCTTACAAAGAACAGGTGATTCCGATGCTGGATGAACTGGATGACGAAGCCCGTCAGGTGGGTGCCGTGAATACTATTTTGTTTCGCGATGGCAAAAAAACAGGCTATAATTCCGATATCTATGGATTTGAACAGAGTCTTCGACCGCTCTTAGGCCCTCAGCATACATTTGCCCTTATTCTCGGTACCGGCGGCGCTTCCAAGGCGGTGGAATATGTTTTGAAAAAACTGGGAATTGCTTATCAGTATGTCTCCCGAACCCGTTCTGAGAAATCCGTCAGCTATGAAGAATTGCCAACTACAGATGCCTGGACAAATGCCCGGCTGATTGTTAACACCACGCCGCTGGGAATGTATCCTGATGTGGAGGAATGTCCGCCGTTGCCTTATGATAATATCAACGGCGAATATTTAATGTATGATTTGATTTACAATCCGGAGGAAACCCGGTTTTTGCGGGAAGGCAGCAGCAGAGGTGCACAAACAAAAAACGGACTGGATATGTTATATCTCCAGGCGGAAAGAAGCTGGCAAATCTGGAATGCACGATAGTCGTTTCAGAAAATCAGAAATTTACAAGTTTTCCAATAATACGCTTTTCATGAGTAATGTAAACTTCAATAATACGGAAAAAGCATTTGCCTACAAGTCGAATGCAGAGCTGTTGCGCGATTATCAGATTTTTCGTCTGATTAATCAGGGATGGCTGGTCAGCTGGGGCACCAGACTGGCAGCAGGTATGATGGATGCAGGCTGGAAAGAGCCGGTAGCACTGGGGTTGCGACCAACAGTGTATGCCGTTTTTTGTGGTGGAGATTCTTTGCTGAAAGCGGAACAAAAGATTCATCGTTTGCATAGTTACAATGTGAAGAGCATACTCGATTACGGCGTGGAAGGCAAGGAGAGTGAAGCGGATTTCGACAGAACTGCCAATGCCATCAAGGAAGCCATTCTGTTTGCCAGAAAGGAAAAGGCGGTGGATATAGTATGTTCCAAGTTTACAGGCTTATTGCCATTCGCGTTGCTGGAAAAACTGCATAGCGGTCAGCCGCTGTCCATCGGGGAGAAAGTGGCCTATACGAACGCGCGCACCCGCATTTACGATCTGGCACAGCTCGCCTATGATAACGACGTAAGTCTGTTTGTGGACGCGGAAGAAAGCTGGATACAAAAACCACTCGATGATTTGACCTTCGAACTGATGCAGCAGTTCAATAAGAAGAAACCGATTATTTACAATACC
>JADLAH010000144.1 GCA_020848315.1 Chitinophagales bacterium
ATCCATAAAACGGGATTTTTGTAGAGTTTGAAGGCGGAATCGATATCCGAATAATAAAGGGAATCCGCAATCGCGCTCATGTTGCCCTGTATCATTTTCATTTTGTAATACGCCTGCACAATCTTGACGCTGTCTTCCATAATATCATAGCTGATAATGGAATCCGGTTGGATGCTATCTCGATAAAAAATGGTATCTGTCACCGCGATTTTATATGACAGCAGCGTATCCGCACTCAGGTACATCGTGTCTTTTTCATCTTCCGATACGCTGATCAGCAGTGGGTCGTTATAGGCTTTGATGAAATCATCTTTCTCTTGTGAAAATACATAGTTGCTGAGGATGGTGGTGCGTTCCGAACTGTCGTGAAAAACCACATTGCCTTTGGCGATCGCTTCTTTGGCCTTGTTGTCATAGTCGATGGTCGCGGCCTTCACCGTGGCATCTCCTCGTTTGATGGTGGCATTATCGCCTAGTACGGCCTTTTCCCTGCGGGTGTCGTAGTAGCCGCTATTAGTCACGATGATATTGCTGTCTTTGTCGATGATGGTGGTTTTGGTAATGAAATACGCAATCTCATTATCGATGTTATAGCGCAGGGAATCGGCATAGATGGTGCGACTGGAATCGTATAGCACCACATCGTGGTAGAAAACGGCATTGCCCGTCCGGTGGTAATAGTAGCCGGCGCGGCTGTTGATGGTGGTTCCTTTGTTCACAAGCCGGCCGCTATTGGAATAGGAACCGATGTCGGTATCCAGATTGTAGGTGAGTTCCGGCGTAGTGAGTATCATGCTTTTGTCTTTGAGCACGCAGTTTCCTTTCAGCAGGGCGAGTTTTTGATCGCCGAAATATTCGAGATAATCGCCCCACAAGTCGATACTATCGCCTTTTTGTATGTGTATCATTTTGCCATAGGCGGTCATGTAGTTGGCGTCAATATCGATGATCGCGCTGTCACAGTACATCCGCGCATCTTCGTGTCTGACCTGCACATGTCCGATGAGTTTGCGGTATCTTCCCAGGTCTTCTGTGCGGAAGAGCAGGGAGTCAGTTTTGATAATTTCTATTTTCTTTTTGCGGGCAGTGTCTTTGGGCGGCGGCGGAAAAAAGCCGGACAGTTGTGCGGATGCAGACAGACCACAGCACCAAATAAATAGTAGTAAAACGATACTCCGGAAAAGGAATGTGTCGCGGATGATATGGCGGGATATGCGTTTCAATTTATAGGAATAAAAAAGCCATTGCGTAAAACAATGGCTCTAAAATAATAAACTGTTTGGCTTTATTTTAATTTCTTCGCGGCTTTCGGATTGTTATCCAGGAACTGCTGCACAGAAGTGTCCGTTACGGAAATGCTTCTGCTTTTGTCAATTAAAGATAAGCTGATGTATTTTTTAGGATTAGCTTTCAGATCGGTCAGTACGGCGTTCAGCGACTGAATGGTTTTAGTAATGTCGTTGTAGGCGCCGTCTTCTTTCAGCAATTTGCTGATGGTGCCGTCGCCTTCGTTGATGAGTTTCAGCGCGGTTCTGAGCTCTTCCAGTGTGCCTTTAGCAGACGCCAGCGTGGATTCCAGGTCGAGGGAAGCCACTTTGCCGGACAGGGTCTGGAAGTTGGTCAGGATAGAATCCAGTTTTCCTGATTCAGCTGTCAGCTGATTTACATTTTTAAGGATGCCGTCGATATTGGCGCGGTTGCCTTCGAGGGTGCCATTCAGCGTGACAATCATTTTATCGGCATTGTCTGCCAGTTTGTTCACGGATTGCAGGGTGCCGCTCAAGTCGGTAACCGCCTTTTTGAGTAAGGCATTTTCTCCGGTACCTAATTGCGTATTCAGATTAGCCGCCAAAGCGCCGAAAGATGCCAGTGTACTGTCGAGTCTTGGTTTTAATTCCGCAAATAAATCAATGCCCTGGTCGATGGCACTGCCTTTTACCATACATGGTAAAGTATCACTTTCTGAAGCGTATTTGGTGCTGGTGCCGCGCAATAAGCCGATACCCATTTTGCCCAACATGTCTAATCCGTAAATCATGAATTTACTATCGTCCGGAATCTCAACATCATGACTCAGGCGTAGCGTGATAATCGCTTTTTGCGGATATTTCGGACTCTGGCTGATAGTGATATCATCCACACGGCCGATTTCCACACCATTTTCCAAAACAGGATTGGAGGTTACGATATTATTGGTTCTGTCTGCTACGATGATGATGGTTTTACTGCGGGTAAAAACATCTTCTCCTTGCAGGAATTTAAAGCCCAGAATAAATACGGCGATCCCGATAACAGTGAGTGCGCCAACCAAGATTTCATTTTTGTTCTTCAATGGAGTGGAATTTTTAGAATCACCAAATATAAGGATTTAATTGAAAAACTTACTTTAAAAATTCTTTTGCATCCGTAATGCTGAGTCTTTTGCCGTCTTTATATACTACGATGAAGGCATCAGGATAGCCGGAAGCTTTCACTTTTTTAGCGGCTTTGGATACGCTTTCATAGCTGGTAAACGGCCCGTAGAGGTATTTGTAGCTATTTTTTGTTTTCTCATATCCAAGATTATCAAGGATTTTGTAGGCCTTGTGTGATTTGGGCAGCGGATTTTCCGTAGCGGCAATCTGTATTTTGTAAATTACACCTTTGTTTTCATTTACATTGGCCGGCGGCGGAATATTTTCGGTAGTCGTTGCCGGTTTTTCGGTGACCGGGGTTGTTTCTGTTACAGCCGGTTTCTTTTCCTCATTTTGGTAGGTGATGGCCGGTGTGGTGAGTTTGCTGCCTTTTTCCACGGTGGTTTTATAGTCGTCAAAAGCGTGGAAAATTGCATCGGCGAGTTCATGTTGTCCTTCTGCGGAAATCAGGTATTTTTCTTCGGTTTTATTGGTTAAAAAGCCTGTTTCAATCAGGACGGACGGACAAGTGGTTCGGTATAATACCCAGAATCCGGCCTGTTTTACGCCGCGGTTGAAGCGTCCGAGTTTATTGGTGAAATATTCCTGTACTTTACTTGCGAGGAAAGAGCTTTGCTCGATATTCGCATTCTGGGCCAGCGACAGCGCAATCATCGCTTCCGGAGAATCCGGGTCGAAGCCTTCATAGGTGTTTTCATAGTCGTCCTCCAGTTTGATAACGGAGTTCTCGCGTTTGGCCACGTCCAGATTCGCCTGTGAAACGTGTAGCCCCATGATGAAGGTTTCGGCGCCGTAGGCGGATTTATTGGCATTGGCATTGCAGTGTACGCTGATAAAAAGGTCGGCATTGTTCTTGTTAGCCGTCAGCGCGCGGTCCTGCAGGGTGATGAAAACATCCGTCTTGCGCGTGTAAATCACCTTGATGTCAGGATATTTTTCTTCTATCATCTTGCCGAGCGCGAGCACTACCTTCAGGGTGACGTCTTTCTCATACGAATGGCTCGGACCGTTGCAGCCGGTGTCGTGTCCGCCGTGTCCGGCATCCAATACTATCGTCTTCACTTTGTAGCCACTGCCTGCCAGCGACACACAATGTGCAATTGTGTGCATAGAAATTAAAAATATTAAGCAAGCAATCCGTATTTTTGACGTTCTAAACATACTTCTTTAACTCTTTTAGTAAAATAATATTGTAGCATTGTCACATTTCATTTCATACAGGTACGTACTCGTGATATTGCTATGTGCATGCAGTATATCTGCATATACACAAAAAATCGTACCAAAAAATGAAATACAGCTCAACACTGATTCCACAGGTTTGTATGCGGATTCAGCAAATATACCGATTGCCTTTCAGGATAGCCTTTTTAAAGATTCCACAATTGTGGAAGCCACCACGATAAAAATTGCAAATAATGACCTGAAAGACGTGGTAAAATACAAGGCCGAGGATTCCATTATCTACGATATTCCCAATAAAACCGTACTGCTCTACGGGCGTGCCAGCATTATCTATGAAGATATGAATATGGAGGCAGGATTTATCCGCTTCAACTGGGATAGCAGTGAGGTGTACGCGAAAGCGATGCCCGATAGTGGTGGTATTGTGAAGCGGGTGGCTTTTAAGGATAACAGCGGCGAGTATCTGGCGCAGGAAGCGAAGTTTAATTTTAAAACCAAGAAAGGGAAAAGCGTCGGACTTGTTACGCGTGAACTGGATGGCTATCTGCACGGCGATCAGGTGAAGGTGGTGAATGATTCCACGCTGTATGTCCGCAATGCGCGCTACACGACCTGTAACCTCGATCATCCGCATTTTTTTATAGAAGTGAATAAGGCAAAAGTGATTAAAGACAGATTGTTGGTCGGGAAGCCTGCCAATCTGGTGATAGAGGATGTGCGCACACCGTTGTTTCTGCCTTTTGCCATTCTGCCATCTATCAAGTCGAAGGGAACGGGGTTGCTGATGCCGACCTACGGTCAAACCAATGAACTTGGATTTTATCTCAGCGGACTGGGATATTACTGGAGAATCAATGATAAAGTGGAGCTCACCACGAAGGCGGATGTGTATACTTTGGGTAGCTGGGGACTGCAAACCAATCTTGCCTATAAGGTATTGTATAAATTCGCCGGCAATCTCTCGTTTAATATCAATCAGCAGCGCGGCGGGTCACAATATGAACGATTTAATCCGAACAGACAGAAACCGCCGCTGAATTTCGGGGTACAATGGCAAATGAATCTCGATCCAAAGCGGTTGTACAACAGCAGTTTTAATATCAATCTCAATATCGTCAGTAACAAGAGATATCAGTTCCTGAATTCCAGAGATCCGCAGAGTGTACTGGCTACCAACTTTTCTTCCAATATTTCCTACAGCAAATTC
>JADLAH010000145.1 GCA_020848315.1 Chitinophagales bacterium
TGAATATCAGTCTTGTATTCGCACTTCCCACTCTGAGTCTTGGAATATTATACATTATTCCTGTTGAAGAGGATAGGTATTATTATATGTATGCCCCGTTTGTATATCTGTTGGGGTTGTTGTTGTTATATAGATTGTCTGTGGGTATATCTTATGTAGCTTTCTTTGTCTTATTAGTTGTAGGATTTCTTTGCCTGATAAAGAATGTGTCCAATAGTGCATTAGCTCAACGAATAATAGATACAAGTCTTGCTGAATTTCCGTTTCATAAGGATAAACGATATGTGATACTGGCAATGCCTGTTTATGCAAATGGAGTAATTGTATGGGATACCAAAGAACCAACCGACAATCCATTTGATGAAAGATGGCAAATGATGGCAAAGGCGCTAAAGGTGACAAAAAATGTGGATTTGCATGGCAAAATAGCTTCGGTATTACAGTATAACGTGATAAGCGACAAGGATGCCCCAATAATAGAGAAGTTAGATAGTAATGCAATCAGAATGACACTTCCATGCTGCGGCAAATGGTGGTGGAAGCATAATGCGGGGGCATTGGATTACCAGAATGAATATTTTAAGGTCGAAATACTTGGTGGTTGGCAGCAAGAAGTAAAAATCACTTTTATTAATAAGCCGGATGACATAGTGTATTTGTTTCAGGATGGAACAGTTTTCAAAGAGTGGAAATGGTGATTTTTTGTTAGGCTATTGTTTTTTTAATATTAATTGATTAATTTGCATAGTAATGCACGGAAATCCTTGTATTACTAAATATTATTAACATAAAAACTCTATCCCATGAATCGCATTTATCTAACAGCACTCTTTGCAGTGTTTTTTATGGTTTCTTGTCAGAAAGAAACGTCTCAGGTGGTCAAGAATCAGCCAACAACAGCTAACTCATTTGCAGCAGCAAATGTTTCAGATGGAATAGGTTGGTCTGTTCCTGAAGGATTAGTATCAGCATCATCGAAATCAGCCAGACTGTCTAATGCTGTAACTTATTGCAGCGGCATTAATACAGTAACATTGTATGCCGGACAGAATATCCCGATGGGAACATTAGAATATGCAAATGATGCTACCAATCTATATGTTTCGTACAACGCAAATCCTGATTGGTATTTTACCGAATTACATCTTTATGCAGGACTTTTGGCGTCGACACCCACTTCCGGTGGGGGTACACCTACACCAGGTAAATTTCCTTATAAAAGAACTTTCTCCGGATCCAGCCTGTCGCAGGAAGAAAATTTCATTATTCCATTATCATCTTTAGCTGGTTCTGATTTTATTATTGCCGCACACGCATCTGCTATCAGAGTGGAGGGTTCAGACGTTGTGGCTAAAGAAACAGCCTGGGCCGATGGTATGAGATTTACCTCCAAAAAAAGCTGGGCTACCTATGTAAGTGCATCTATAACTCCATGTGATGGTGGCGATGGCGATGGAATGATTGAATAACACCAATAATTATTGTTATAAAAAATCGGGCATTATGCCCGATTTTTTGTTTTTACAGTAGATGCTTATCGCAGGAAAGGATTGTATCGCTTTTCTTCTCCGATAGTGGTAGACGAACCATGCCCGTTGAATATCTGCGTCGCATCGTCCAGTACCAGCAATTGTGTTTTAATCGATTTTATCAATGTATCATAGTCGCCGCCGGGAAGGTCGGTTCTGCCAATACTGCCCTGAAACAGCACATCACCCACAATAGCGTAACGTTCGCCATGATTAATAAAACACACGCTGCCCGGTGAGTGGCCCGGCGTAAAAACGATATCAAAAGTCACATCACCCAGCTGCAGGCTTTCTCCTTCTTTGAGGAAATAGCCCGGCGTACATTTCTCAGGAATCTTCGCGCCAAACATGCGGGCTGATAATTCCGCTTTTTCCAGAATAAACAACTCCTTTTCATGGATGCCCAGTTCCAGCTGATATTCATCCGCGACAAACTTATTGCCGTAGATATGGTCTAAATGACAGTGCGTATTCAGCAATCTGACCGGTTTCAGCCCGTTTTTTTCAATGTATCCTGCCAGCTGCTTCTGTTCCTGCAAGGTGTAGCAGCCAGGGTCGATAATCCAGCATTCCTTGTTCGGATGCGCTATGATATAGGTATTTTCCTGAAAAGGATTGAAACAAAATGCGGCAATATCTGTCTTAATTTTTGCGTTATCCATAAGATTTGTTTACTTTGTAAAAGTAGTACTGTGCGCCGAGTATTTGGCATATCGTGCTGAAAATTTTTGAGGAATATGGCGGAGGATTTTACCCCAATAGGAACAACATACGGCAGACAGGCATTCCGCAGATTTTTTATCGGTCTTAACCTGCTTTTGCTTGCGTTGCTGCCTGCCGCTATTCATGCACAGACAACGCAGGTACAGTTCGGACAAAACCGCGTGCAGTATCATTCTTTCGACTGGCAATATTACAATTCCGCCAATTTCACGATTTATTTCTATCCCGGCGGACAGGAGATTGGCAAGTTTGTCTGGACGGTGGCGGAGGCCAAGCTGAAGGAACTCAACCGCCAGATGGATTTCAACTACCGCTCGCAGGTGGACATCCTCGTGTACAACGATATTACTGACCTTGCGCAAACCAATATCGGTATAGGTCAGGAAGATTATAATATAGGAGGTACCGCGGTGCTGCGCGATAATAAATTGTTTCTGCACTACAACGGCAACCACCGCGATCTCGTCCGCGATCTGATGAAAGGCTTGTCTGAATTGTATGTGCGACAGATGATGTCGGGCTCAAGTTTCGGACAGAAAATTCAGAATGCCTTTTTTCTGGTGATGCCGGAATGGTATCGCAGCGGACTTTCTTCCTACATCGGTGAGCCGTGGAACACAGATTTGGATGCGCAGTTAAAATTGTATTTACAGACCGCCAAAAAAACCGATTTCAACCGCTTGGCGGGCGTGAATCCTGTGCTGGCCGGACAGTCATTCTGGTACATGATTAGTGAACTTTATGGCAGAGATGCTATTCCCAATATACTCTATCTGACCCGCATCAACCACAGCATCAACAACGGGTTTGTCTATGGGGTGAATGCCCGGCTGGATGACCTGATGACCAACTGGAAGATTTTCTACGAAACACGTTATGCATCGGATGAACAGGGACGCGATAGTCTCACTGCCACCGCGATTAAAATCAAACAACGCAATCACCGCGATATGGGTGACATGGCAGTATCTCCCGACGGAAAATACGCGGCATACGCTTCTTTTGACGGTGGTTTCTACAAGATATTTGTGCAGGATCTGAAAACGAAAAAAACGAAACAAGTGGCTAAAGGCGGATTCCGTTCCGACCAATATCCGTTTGATAAATCCTATCCCATTCTGACCTGGACCAAAACAGGCCATAAGCTGGCGGTCTTTTACGAGAAAAAAGATAAAATCAGATTGTTGCAAATTGACATGGACAAGGAAGAGAAATCCAAAAATGTCATTCTGAAATTTCAACGCATTCACGGAGCGGACTTTACCAATAATCCGGCGGTCTTACTGATTTCCGGGCAAAATAAAGGTCAGACGGATTTGTATCTGTACAATACAGCCACATCCAATATTACGCAATTGAACAACGACCTCTATGATGATTTACATCCCGTCTATGTGAATGCGGAAGGCCGGGAAGGTGTTTTGTTTTCCTCTAACAGACAGGAGGATAAACTCTATTTCACACCTGCCGATACCGTCCTTCCGACACAAACACTGGATTTGTTTTTCTATGATCTGAATACCCGCGGTGAGACCCTGGCACGCGTTACAGAAACACCGTTCGCCAATGAACAGGCAATAGGAAATTACAATAGTCAGTATTATACTTTCCTGAGTGATGAAAACGGCATCCGCAATCAGTATGTAGGCCGGTTGGATAGTTTTTATGTAGGAAAAGACAGTGTGGAGATGATGCTGTATGAAGATACGGATTCCGCCCGCACTGTGAAAACGGAAGTAGATATTTACAAGCAGAAGGGTGTGACATTTCCCATCACGAATTACACCAAAAGCATTCTCAGTTCGGCAGTGTCTTCCGCTAATTCCTATTTCTATTTCGGACCGAAACGCAACAGCAAGAAAGCCTATATTTATGCGCAGCCCAAGCTGTCTGCAGAAGATCTGACAGAAGAAAAATCTTTCGGACTCGTGCCGACAGCATACCGTCAGTTTTTCAAGGAGAATATACTGACGACCTTTAAAAGCCCGAAATCCGCCGCCAGTCAGAAGAAAAA
>JADLAH010000146.1 GCA_020848315.1 Chitinophagales bacterium
TCTATCTGGAAGATATAGTTTTTGGTGGTAGCAAATGGATTCGCAGTAGAAAAAACCAACTCAAAATTCGGGTCATTCACCATGCAGAATTCGTACGGGGAAATCGGAATGATATCGTCGGCCAGAATAATTTTGGTAATCGTCACTTCATTGTTGGTTTCAGAATATTCGCTGATCGCATCGGCGTAATCCACTTTAATTTTAAATGTATTCAATCCCGGGCCATTCAGTCGGTCTGATTGTACCCAAATAGCTACGGTATCAATATTTCGTGCGCTCGGCACGTTGACAGCCGTAGATTGTATCTGACCATTCGGGAAAATACGGTCAATATTGACGATGTAATTCTGCGTGGTGGCAGCACCCAGATTGCGTACAATGACATTAATTAAGAAAGAGTCTGTGGCGGCATTGATATTCTGTTGTGCAAACTGAATACTGCTTGCATCAATGTAATAATCCGGTCGGGTATGTGTGTTGATGCGCAATCCCGGATCGCCATGATATATCATCTGATGGCCGAGCATCGGATTCAGGTCGCCTCCGAAAAATACCAGTTGTCGTGCCGTTTCTTTCAGGATATTCCCGATCTTATCGTTATACATTGTATTGGAAAAACGATTGTAGAATTCGGTGGAATAGGTGTTCAGGTTGGAGGCTACCGCATATGTTATCGGCGCGATATAGCCAATGGCCGCTTTGTCCGGTGTAAGTACAAAACGTTCGCTGTAAGATGAGAAATCATTGAAGATGCTACCCACAAAGCAGCCGTTTGACAACATCAGGTGATAACGTCCTTTGTTGTTGAAACTTTCCGGGACAAGATTGAAATCCAGTGTCGTCGTCGCGGAGTGGCCGAAGAAAGTAATCAGTGACACACCGGTATTGACGAGTGAGTCAATGAAAATATTCTGCGCAATCTGGATTGGGTCAGTGGTGTTTTTGAAAAGACTTGCCACCGTAGCGCCGTATTTCGGTGATTCAATCGTGTTTTTGTAGCCATCGAGATAGCTGCGGAAAAGTTGTTGTTCAAAATTGTTGTTGCCGCCCCCGAGGTGCATCACATTTTTCATCCACGATTTGTAGAAGGGTGTTTGGAACGCCGGAAACGTATCGTTCAGTGTTGCTTCGTATTCTTTCACTTTCTCCAGATAATAGCGGATGTCATCGCCTTTGGATGCGGCAAGGCGGCCAACGCCGAGTTGCGGAAAATTAAGTTCCGGAGAGCGCGCCGTCAGCAGATTGTCAGAAGCCGGGTTTCCATAGGTTTGCACCAGACTCTTATCAATGCGACCCTGGTCTCTATAGTTGTAATTGTATTCAAATCCCTTACCGATGATATAGAGCAATTCCGGTTTAACCGAAAATCTGTCAATCGCGAAATTGATAAAGCGTCGAATTGCCAGTGGGTGCTGGTTGATACCGAACCCAAACTGATCATTGAGTTCATCAATGTAAAACGTCTTTGCGTTGAAGGAACCGCCCGTCTGTGAAGAACGGTATTTCCTGTATTCTTCCACAAAGTCCGTGCCCGTACTGCTGGTGGTGAGCTTGCGATTGGTGATAATCAGATAATTGCCTTGTTGTGCGGCATTCAGGTAATTGGTGAATAAAACGGGTGTAAGTTTTGCTACAGCAGTAATATCTTCTGCGGCCTGGCTCGAGAGGTAGAGTCTGTTCTTGTTTTGCGCCGTTCCGTTGAGATGGAATTTTACCACTGTATCCACGATGCCGACATACCGCTGATTGTTGGTTAAATCGTACAATACCGGTGCGGTGCTGCGCGTATTGAAATTCCTGATTTCAAAGTAGATGGGCGCATTTTTCAGAAACTGAAAATCCATTTTCGACTGGTTGTCGAAGTTGAATAATCTCGGGTATTGCAATTCCGTTACTGCAATATATCCTTTTGCACCGGTCACATTTTCCCGATAGGTAAAGCGGGCGTCACCTTCCAGAATACTCATGCTATTCACCGTAAAATTTGGTCGCAATACTGTCGGTCCGATCCGTGATACTGTTGTGTCAAATGTGTTGAAGAAAGTGCGTATGATGTGGTTGCCGCTGCCGAGTGTGAAAACAGGACGCAAAAAGGCATTTACATTCGGATTCCGGTAGACAAATCTCGGTTGTAGAAAGCTTTGCGTGTTGTTGTCATTTACCAACAAGGCGCCCGCATTAAATCCTTCTCCGATTGAAAAGTCGGAAGAAAATAACTGCGGGAAAAACGGCGATATCGGAAATCCGGTGAAAATACCTGCACCGTAGTTGCGGTACAGAATAGTGTTATAGCAATATTCTTCCGGTGCCGGCGCACCATTTAGGTCATTTATCTGCTGCTGTATGCGCGCATTGATGCTAAACGGATCCAGGGTGAGGAAATAGGTGGCGGTATCCGAAAACAAGCTGAGGCTTCTGTCCGGCTGATCATTCGGATCCTTGTACAACAGGGAGTCCGGGCGTCCGTCATTTCTTTCTCCGTAAAATTCGATATAATCAGCGGCGCTGAACTGATTGTTGGTGGTGACATATAAAGGCACTTCTCGCCCGTTACGAAACATTTTGAAGTCGGTGCCGCGCAGCTGACTGCTAGGAATGCCCGCAGAAAGAAGCGTATTGAAACTGATTCTGTACAGTCCGTTGGTGCCAATTTTAAATTTATAGTAGGTCTTTGAGTAGTCTATCCACTCATTCCCGTAAGGCTGAGCCTGCGCTAGGTAGAACGCACTCAACAGACAGCAAACCGTGATGAGTTTCTTGATCATTTTACTTCATTTTGTGGTTCTGGTGCCACCGGCTCCGGAGTCACCGGAGCAACGGATTGTTCACTGCCGGCTGGCACTTCCGAATCAGCGGCATTGATGAGTTTGGCACTTTCCTTGTTCTTACGTTTGTTGATACCCACTTTCATGGATACCACGTGCGAAAACTGACTCTCTGATGCTTTGCCGATGTCTGTGTAGGCATAATCAACATAAATGAAATTCTTGAAGCGGAGGCCAACACCGATATTCGGTTGAACAGTAAACGTTTTTTTACCTTCGCTGTTCAGCATTTTCTGGAAATTATTGACGCCGCCGCGCAGGTAAAAGATTTTCCATAAACCCAGCTGGACACCTATACGCGGATCCATACTCACTTTCTTCGTAGATACAAGTGTATTTCTCTGTCCGTCGGTAGTCAGTTCCCAGTCGAGCGCTGCCGTCACTTCAATCTTGTCTTTGAACATCTTGCTGTAGGCTACGCCCAGCTGAATGCGAGGTAAGGTGATTTCCGTCGAACTCACCGGAATGGTGTTGTCGGTTTGTGCGAGGATTTGTTTCTCTTTTTCACTGAAACTGAAGGACCAGGCGTTGAAAGTGGTGGTGATATCTTTCACCGTCAGCCCGATCTGCCAGTCTTTGATTTTATACATCGCGCCGATATCCACGCCGAAGCCCCAGGATTTAGCGAAGCCGCCGGCTTTATTGTGTACAATTTTCGCGGTAGCGCCCACCGATAAATTGGGAATGATGGTGCGGGCATACGACAGCAGAATGCCATAGTTGCCCACCGAAAAACTTTTGACATTGTCATAATTCACGCTGCCGTCCGCGTCAATCAGTTCGAGGGTGTTGGGAATGTCATCCACCCCGAAGCGCATAAAATTCAGCGCGAATGCGTGTTTGTTACTGTCCAGTGGAAATGCGACCCCTGCGTAGTCAAACTTGGCAATGCCGGCGAAATATTCATTGTGCATGAAGCTGAACTGCATATTGGTGGGTATTTTCACCAGTCCCGCAGGATTCCAGTAGCCCGCAGTCAGGTCATTGGTGGTAGCCACAACGGCATTGCCCATCCCAAAATTCTGGGCGCCCACACCGATGTACATAAAGTCATTGCTGTATTTGGGTGGTTGCGCATGCACTATTCCGATGCCTGCGAACAGCAACACACAAAATGCCCTGTTTATACGTTGAGTTAAAGTCATACTGGTTTTCGATTCTTGAATAAATACCCGATGCCTATGAGTTAGGCATGTGTAAATTTACCTTAATTCTAGTAAAATCAAGACATCTTTGCCTTTTTTTGCGTTGCATCCGCCCAGTTTTTTTGTTTTGTTTAAAAAAATGTTCGGGGAGGGGCTTTATCCCTTTACAATTTGTATTTTTGCGCCACAAACACGACACTTTTATGATGAATTTTGTGGAGGAATTACGTTGGAGAGGCATGTTGCACGATATTATGCCGGGCACGGAAGAGCTGCTGAACAAGGGCATGGTGAAAGGCTATATCGGATTTGATCCGACTTCCGACTCCCTGGGGATAGGCAATATGGTGCAGGTGATGACCTTGCTGCATTTTCAGCGCTGCGGGCACAAGCCGATTGCGCTCGTAGGCGGTGCCACCGGCATGGTGGGCGATCCGAGTTTTAAAAGTGCCGAAAGAAACCTGCTCAATGAAGAACAACTGCAGCATAATCTGGCGGGACAAAGAAAGCAGCTCGAGAAATTCCTCGATTTCAACTGTGGGGAGCAATCCGCTGAAATAGTCAATAATTACGACTGGTTCAAGCAATTTTCCTTCCTGGATTTTATCCGAGATGTGGGTAAACATATTACGGTTAATTATATGATGAGCAAGGATTCCGTGAAGACCCGTCTGGAAACAGGATTGTCGTTTACGGAGTTTTCCTATCAATTGATACAGGGCTATGATTTTTATTATCTCTGGAAAAATAAGGGCATTCAGTTGCAGTTGGGCGGCAGCGACCAATGGGGCAATATCGTGACCGGCACCGAGCTGATTCGCAGAATCGAGGGGGGCGAAGCGTACGCCCTCACCACACAGCTGATAAAAAAAGCGGATGGTACCAAATTCGGTAAAACGGAAAGTGGTAATGTGTGGCTGGATCCGAACAAAACCTCACCGTACAAATTCTATCAGTTTTGGCTGAATGCGGATGATAAGGATGTGAAAAACTGGATTCGCGTTTTCTCGATGAAAACCCGCGAAGAGATTGAAGCGCTCGAAAAGGAACAGGATGCCGCTCCGCACCTGCGTGTATTGCAGAAAGCACTGGCCGAAGAAATTACCGTGCGCGTACACAGCCGGCAGGATTATGAACAGGCGGTCAAGGCTTCAGAAATTCTGTTTGGGAAAGCGACCAAAGAGCACCTGACAGCGCTGAATGATCAGCAACTGGAAGATATTTTTGACGGCGTACCGAATTTTACGATTTCAAAAGATAAGTTGTCCGGTGGTATAAATATCCTGGATTTGCTGGCGCAGGAAACGAGCATCGTCCCATCCAAAGGGGAGGCTCGCAAGCTGGTGCAAGGCAATGGTATTGCCATCAATATGGAAAAATCCGCGGATGTAAATGCGGATATTAATGCCGATTTCCTGATTAACGGAAAGTATATCGTCGTGAAAAAAGGCAAAAAAGATTACAACCTGCTGGTGGTGGAAGGATAATGATTTATCCTTTTTTTGCGAGCGTGATATAATAATCGAATATAGGCTCCTTTTTATACAAGATAGTCTGCGTTAACGTTAAACCTCGTTTGGTAAGGTGTTCATTGTATTCCCGGATGTCAAGCTGCACGGGATGCAGCATATCGCCCGGCAGCCACTGAAAGATTTTTTTCAGCCATCCGTGACGGTGGGCATCTGTAGAGATAATCAGCGTTCCGCCCGGTTTCAGTGCACGCACCAGATTGTCGTAACATTTTTCCAAATCATTGACATGGTTAATGGCATTGAGGCAGAAAATGTAGTCAAATTTTTCGGTGTATTCGATATTTTCCAGGCTGTTTGTCACGAATGTTGTCCACGGGAAATGGCTGGTATCCAGGAGTCCGTTCGCCACATACTCATCGAGGAGCGGATCCACAGCGACTACGCTGTTTCTTTTTAATGCTATGAAAATTCCTGCCGGTCCGCATCCTGCATCGAGGATGTCGTGGTGCTCCGGCAGTTCTATATATTTTTCAATGGAAAAAAGCATTTCATCCCAGTAGCCGGCCTTCCACACCAGGTATTCATTGATGTTCTTGTCGGATAGATATTTCTTCCACCACTTCAGTTCGAGGCTTTGGGCAATGCGCCATTTTATGGTCGACTGGTCTTTCAAGTATTCAGGATTTCTCCAAATTTAGAGTTTATATCCGAGAGTAAAAAGAATGGCAGGTCTTTTTGTATGCAGTACGGCCATCGGTGATGGCTGCCACGCATCTACATTCACGGTATAAGGGACAGATAACTGTTTGAAGCTGGTTTGGATATAGGTAACGTCGGCAAAGAAATGTTCTCCGCGATAACCCAAACCACCTGAATAGGTCAACTGATGTGTTTTGATTTGAGTAGGTGCTGATTCTTTGCTGAATGGGGTCGACTGATATTGTACACCACCACGCACGCGGAAGGATTTGTATTTGAATTCGACACCCGTTTTAATGGTGTGGAGCAGGCCGTATTTGCCGCGGATGACATTGTTGACATAACTCTCATAAGCTCTGACATTGGTGTTGTCATCGCGGAAGCGGAATTTGGAATATCCGGCATCGCTGAGTTCATATTCCGTACTGATAAATCCGTATTTGTGGATGTATCCTGCACCGGCAGTCAGCTTCCAAGGCTGTACAAATTTGTACTTGGAGGCACCTTCCGGCGATTCACCGGTCAGCAGCACCGACTCGCTGGCGTAATCCACTTCCATAGAAGTCAAATACGCATCGTTCATATAAATAATGCCTGGTGTCTGCACAGCCAGTGACAGGCGCAGGTTCGGAATCGGCATGCCGATAATACCGGCTTTCAGGTTGAATCCGATGCCTTTAGTCCGCTGGTAGGTTTCCACGAAAAAGGAGTTTAAATCGAAGGCCGAATCACGGGTATCCGTTTCTTCTATTTTGTAGCGTTCGGTATAGGACAGGAATGGTATGCCCAATGAAGCACCCACCATAATTTTGTCGTTGTATGTGCTGGCAATACCCAATGTGAGTTCATCCATGCCACCGTTTCTGCGGATGGTCACATCCTGCTGCATATTTCCGTTGTTGGTGGCGGTGTAGAAGTCTCCGGTGAGGGTATCCACCGTGAGCAAATTCAGCTGAAACGCAATGCTGGCATCGAACGGGTAGTTGTTGGCTGCATCACTTTCCGACTGAATAAAATCGCGGTCGGAGAGTTTCTCCCAGTAATTATTCAGTATGCTGTTTTTCTCATTGTATCCGCTGAAGGAATAGGATTCGTTGTAATTCGCCAGCCGGTTGATGCTGATGCCAAATTTGATACCATTCCATTTCTTATTCGAACTGTTTGCGTATCTGCTGGTGAATACGGCGCCTAGATTGCTGAGCTGAAACTTTGTCTTTCCGTCTTCGAGCCTGTTGCCGAAGAAATCGGATTCGGAGCGCTGTATGGAAATAACCGGACTCAGGCTGAATTCCGAAGAACTGATCTTGCCAATACCGGCAGGATTAGTGGACAGCACACTGACATCCGCGCCAATGGTTCCCATCGTATTGGCAACGCCCATATTGCGGGCAGTGCCCTGCACGGAGGTAATGCCGAACCGGAGTGCATCAATATCTGTTTGCGCCGCTGTGGGGGTGATACCTGCCGCCAGCAAAGAAAGAATTGCAATGAGTTTTCGCATGCAGTGGCTGTAATTTATTTGGGTTTGGTGCCTATTTTAATACCGCTGTTGTTGTTGGATGGAGCGGAATTGCCATTGTTCCATCCGCCGTTGTTAGCCGGGGCGTTGTTATTATTGTTTTTCTGATAGTTCGGTGTTGTATTGTTGTTTTTAGGTTGATTGTTGTATTTGTACACGTCATTAGGATTGGTGCGTGGCTGATTATTGTTGTTCCACTGTTTGTTGTTGTAGGTCTTGTTCGGCTGATTCGTGTTGTTGTTATAACCATTATTGTTATAGCCATTATTGCTGTTGCCGTTATTGTTGTTTGATTTGACCGGTACATAAGGTGTATTCGTGTGATAGCCGACACGCGGTGCGGACACTACATTCTTGCGGTTGTAATCATAGTAATTATTGAAATTATGAAAGTTGTTGTTGTAAATGATGTTGGAGCAATGAGGGGAAAACCAGTTGTTGCCCCAGTTGTCCCATCTGTTCCAACCCCACCATGGATTGTTGAAACCGGCAGAATACCAGCTGTTGTACCATGGTTGCTGAATGACTACAATAGTGGAGTTATTCCAGAATGGATTGTAGAAATTACTGTAATTATATACCCAGCTCGGCGTGAAATAGTTATTGTACCAGCCATAGTCAAAGTTGTTATACCAGGAGCTGTAAAAACTGTTGTAATAATCCCAGCCCACATGGAATCGGATGGAAGGATTATGGAAACGGCGGATGCGGTCAGTATAGCCAAAGCCGGAATTAAAAGCAAAATCATCCGCGTAATAGTTATCCCCGTAGCGCTGATCCTGTTGTTGCTCATAGCCATAATTGCCATTATTGTTGTTATTACCCGGCAGGTTGGTGCGTTTGCCCGCGCTGTTTTCCTCATCGTAATAAGGGACAGACTGCTCATTCGCAGGAAGATTGGTAGACACTTTAGGCGTTTTCTTCGCTTTCACCTTTGGTGCATCATACACATCGTCTTGTGCCATAGCTGCCGGAAAACTGAACAGGAACAGCAATAACCCGCTTACAAATAACCCTTTTTTCATAATGGTAATTTTTAATTTTATGGCAACCTTGAATTCTTTACCTTTGATAACCAAATTTATAGTTATTCAGTTTCAAAAAGCATACCAAAGTATGTTAATTAACATCTAATTAGTATAAAATGAGCAAAGGAATTACCAGCAGAGCAGAAAATTATTCGGAATGGTACAATGATTTAGTATTAAAAGGCGGTTTGGCTGATTATTCTGCTGTGCGCGGATGTATGGTCATCAAGCCGTATGGCTTCACCCTGTGGGAAAATATGCGGGACGTACTGGACCGCATGTTCAAGGAAACAGGACACGTAAACGCCTATTTTCCTTTGTTCGTGCCAAAAAGTCTGTTTGAGGCGGAAGAGAAAAATGCCGAAGGTTTTGCCAAAGAATGCGCGGTGGTGACTCATTACCGACTGAAAACCGACCCGGATAATAAAGGTAAACTCATAGTAGATCCCGAAGCCAAGCTGGAGGAAGAACTGGTGGTGCGCCCGACTTCAGAGGCCATCATCTGGAATACATATAAAAAATGGATACAATCCTATCGCGACCTGCCGATACTGGTGAATCAGTGGGCCAACGTGGTGCGCTGGGAAATGCGCACACGCCTGTTTCTGCGTACTGCTGAGTTTCTGTGGCAGGAAGGTCATACGGCCCATACCACCAGAGAAGAGGCCATTGCAGAAGCAGAACAGATGCTGCATGTGTATGCCGATTTCGTGGAGAATTATATGGCCATTCCGGTGATAAAAGGACTGAAGACCGAGAGTGAACGCTTTGCGGGTGCTGATGAAACCTATTGCATCGAGGCACTGATGCAGGATGGCAAAGCGCTGCAGGCCGGCACTTCGCATTTCCTCGGACAAAATTTTGCCAAGGCATTTGATGTGAAATTTGTGTCAAAAGAAAATACAGAAGAATATGTGTGGGCTACCTCCTGGGGTGTTTCCACCCGACTCATCGGCGCGCTTATCATGACGCACTCCGACGATGAAGGATTGGTGATGCCGCCGCGCATCGCGCCGCATCAGGTGGTAATTATTCCGTTTTTGTCCAAAAATGTGGAGGAGACGGAACAAATGATTGCCAAGGCCAATGAACTAAAGAAAGACCTCGCCAAGGCCGGTATCCGTGCGATGGTGGACAGTGACGAAACCAAACGTCCGGGCTTCAAGTTTGCGGAATATGAGCTCAAGGGAATTCCGCTTCGTGTGGTGATTGGCCCTCGCGACTTAGCGAACGGTATGGTGGAAATTGCCCGTCGCGATACGAAGGAAAAAGCACAGTTTTCCGTAGATAATCTGACCGCGACAATAGACGGATTGCTGGCCGATATACAGCAGAATATGTTCAATAAGGCGCTGGCCTTCCGCGATGCGCGCATCACGAAGGTGGATGATTTCGAGACCTTCCAGCGCTTGCTGGATGAGCAGCCGGGCTTTCTTTCCGCACA
>JADLAH010000147.1 GCA_020848315.1 Chitinophagales bacterium
GCAGGTGGACTTCGTATCCTTTTTCCAGCAGGATGTTCGCAACGTGATATCCGATATGACCGGCTGCTCCGGTTACAATAGCTTTCTTCATAGGCAGATGCTAAGATAAAAGTATTTTTTCAGTGTTCGAGATGTGAGGGTTATTTTGGCGATAAAAATATCCTATATTAGTGCCTTATGCAGTGCGTGACATGAGTTTTTCAAATGATTACAGATTAAAGAATGTCTACTTGCCCCAGTTTGATGGCTTCAGGGGTTTCTTTTGTTTTACCATCCTGGTTATTCATCACCATTACTGGTATGTCAACATTCCTTCGAACATTGGCTACTTCACGATGCACAGTTTTTTTATTATGTCTTCCTTTCTGATTACGCGCTCGCTGATGATTGATAAACAGCGTTCGGATAGTTTCAAGACTTTCTTTACCAAATTTTATATTAAAAGGACACTGCGGATTTTTCCGGTATATTTTGCTTATCTGTTGTTTACATTATTGATAGGATTGCTGACTGCTCCGACGGTATATAAGCCCGTTTTAGGGATAATGTACGAGTTGAAATACTTCGGATGGATGTTGTTGACATTTACCTATAATTTCAAAGATTTGTATGCCCTGTTTGCAGATTTGACTTATAATAAATCGCTCGCATTTCCGCATCTGTGGTCATTGTCTCTGGAAGAACAGTTTTATTTCATTGTTCCATTTATGATATACTTTCTGAGCGAGAAGGCTCTAAAAAGACTGACGATTGCCATGATTATCCTGTTTCCGATTATCCGGGTGGTTGGTTATCAGTGGCTATGTACCCTGACGGATGATAATATGCACCGTTCATTTATCTTATACAGATGTACCTTTTTTCAGTATGATGCTTTCTTTTACGGGACTTTCCTGGCTCTGTTTGATATTAAATGGAGCGATAAGATCATGAATCTTATTTTTTACGCGCTGTTGTCAGCGTTTGTGCTGACAATACCTGTGAACGGATGGATACTGCATCTGCAGACAGGGGAAAGTTTTGCACATATCATTACAGGTTATGATTTTATGACGAGAAACGGACAGTATATATACATCGATGTATTGGTGAATCTGCTTTGTACAGTATTTTTTTATTTGTGCTTCAAATCTGAAAACAGATTCAGTTTCTTCAGAAATAAATTTATTGTGGATGTAGGCGCCAGAATAACTTACAGTTCTTATGTTTACCAGTATATTTTTATAATACCTACGCTTTTATTTGTTTTTCCGTTCCTGCTCGAGCAACTGCAGATAGGCAGATTCGCGTCTGAACTGATATCGATGGTGTTGTCTGTGGCGGGATTGCTGTTACTTTCCCACTTCAGCTACATAACCTTAGAAACCTATTTCCTGAAAAAGAAAGATTATTTCCTGAGTAAAGTGAATTAGTTTTAAATATTTTAAATCCTGTAATTTATTTGAAAATCATTGTTTTGTATAATTTATTGTTGTAAAATCAATAGGTTTTATGATGAAAAATTATTTAGATATTTTTGTTTCCATTTTTTATAGTATTTTTATAGTCTTCTATTTGATATACTTTTCATATGGAGCGTAAAAACGAAAATAAATATTTTGAACAGTTTGATGGCGCAAGAGGATTGCTGGCATTTTCCATTTTTATTTTACACCTGCATTTTACATACATAAAAGTGCCAAGTACGCTGGCGAACTTTACATTGCATTCGTTCTTTGTAGCATCTGCTTATCTGATAACTACCATACTGTTAAGAGACAAGCAAAAATATGTTGCATTCGGAAGTTTTTTCAAACAGTTTTATATTAAAAGAATACTCCGCATTTTCCCGGTGTATTTTGGATATATTTTTGTGGTTCTGGTGTTGGCTATCTTACATAAGATGATATTGCGTCACGATTTGGCAGGAGTACTTACAGAGTTTAAGCAATATGGTTATATGTTGATGACATTTACCTATAATTTTAAGGACTTGTATTGTATAACACAAGGTGATAATTCAATAGCGTCTTCTAATTTATTTCCCCATTTGTGGTCGATATCAATGGAAGAACAATTTTATATAATAATACCATTCTTAATTTATTTCCTTTCTTTAAAATCTCTCAGGATATTAAGCATCTGTTGTATTCTATTGTTTCCCATCATAAGAATTGTCGGTTATGAGTGGCTAAAGAGTATATCAGATAATAATCTGCTCATTGGCTTCACAATGATACGAAGCTCTGTTTTTCAATTCGATGCATTCTTTTACGGAATATTAATGGCTGTACTCCCTCCGTTGAATCTTAAACAAATCAGACGATTGTTTTATCTAAGCGTCGGATTACTTATATTTCAGGATATTGTTAATGTGCTTATGATTCAGTCAGAGTATAATATTCCAGCGTTTGAGATGATATCGAGATATGATATTTATGCAATGAATGGAGCGGCAAGATACATTGATGTTCTGCTAAACATCAGTTGTTTTGCATTTCTGTATCTGGTATTCAATACGCAAAATGAATTCCCTTTATTGCTCAATAACAGATTAGTTGAGTATGGTAAGTTCTCATTTGGTTCCTATGTATACCAATACATATTTATTCTTCCATCGTATTACCTGCTTTTTAAAACTCTTGAAATCTATCTTCCTGTATTTGTTGCCGAACTAATATCGGCAATTATCTGCTTGGTCTGCATCATTCAATTCTCTAAATGGAGTTACTATCGTTTTGAATTGAAATTTATAAAAATGAAAGATTACTTTTTAAAAAAAATATAAAGTGGCCTTTTTCTTATAGCTGAATCTTTTTCATTTTCTGATTTATTGGTAGTTTGCGGATGTTGTTTTATCTTCGGATGATATCTTTATTATTCTGTCCGTGCAATGAAAGAAAGCAACACAACACTTAGCCCTGTTTCCAATTACAATGTGCTCTTTGGAGGTATGCGTGGTATATGCTGCCTTGCCATCATGTTGTTACATTACCCGTTCAAGAATATACATCTGCCGGTACTTCCTGTATATGCTTTTCTGCATGCCTTTTTTATCATGTCTGCATATCTGGTTACCCGAAATTTGCTCATAGACAAAAGCAGGGCGAAAAGTTTTAAGCAACTGCTGAAAATATTCTACATAAAAAGAACGACCCGTATCTTTCCGGCTTATTTCCTGTACATATTTATCATGTTTGCTTTTGCGGCTGTTTTACATGCGGTAAAAGGGGATACGTTTGGACTGGGAACAGAAATAAAGCGTTATGGCTGGATGTTGTTTACCTTTACGTACAACCTGAAAATGTGGGTGGCGCTTCATTTCAATTATGATGACTACATGAAGATTATCGCATTCCCACACTTATGGTCGATGAGTCTGGAAGAACAGTTTTATCTGATGATTATCTTCGTCGCAGGATTGGGATCAATACGGTTTTTGCGCATGTTGTGTATAGTCGCAATTATCATTTTCCCTATTGTTAGAATTGCCGGTTTCTTCTGGATAAGTCAGGAAACAGATGATATCTTTTTGCGTGCACTTTTGCTGATGCATTCTCCGTTTTTCCAGTTTGATGCTTTTTTCTATGGAATAGCACTATGCGTTTTTGATTTCAAAAAACACAAGTGGATGCTTTATGTGATGGCGGCCACCGGCATACTGATTCTTTTCTTTAATTTTTTCAATGCCTATCTCTGTAGTCATCAGGAGCAGGTAGCCATCGGACACACGCTCCGGGAAGAAAGATATATGTTCAATAACGGAGGTATTATCTTTTTGGATATTCTAGTAAACACTTTCTTTGCAACATGGTATCTCTGTCTGATTCATTATCCGGAAAAATTCAAGTGGCTGGGCTCTAAATTCATGACGCGTATGGGAGATATATCCTACAGTATGTATATTTTCCAGTTTATGTGCCTGTTTCCCGGAATGATAGTGGCGCATCTTTTGTCAAAATATATGTCGTGGTATATTGCAGATGCTGTTGGTGTGGCCGTCTTTTTCGGACTCACTTACTGGGTGTCGGCACTCGTCTACAAATACGTAGAATTACCTGCGCTGGGCATCAAAGACAAATACCTTAAAAAAGTTTATGCAGAAAAATAATGCACCCGAAGAATGAAAATAACAGGCCGTTTCGTTCCCTGCTGCTACTGGCGGGAATGCTGGCGTTGTTGCTCGCCGGTATCCGCTGGGCGTGGCACCTGCCGCAGGTAATGGATATCACCTTTGGCGATGAGGCCCAGTACCTGCGTTACGGAATCGATTGGCCGCACATCATTCAGAAAGACTGGGGGCCTTCCTACAATTGGTGGTACAAAATTTTATCGCTGGTGCAGGGAAATCCGATAGATTTGTTTTATCTGAATTATCAGGTCACCGCTATCCTGTCGGCATTGCTGTTGTTTCTTTTTCTGATAAGATATCAGATAGCATTCGGCATCAGCTGGTGGCTCGCTTTCTGCTTTCTGTTGTCGCCGGTGGTGATTGATACCTGGCCGCGCGTGTCCCATTTTGCGGTCATCCTGTTGCTTTCCTGCTTGTTGCTCATCCGCAATGTCGCGTCGAATGCCGTGAAAATGTGTTGGGTGTCCTTCACTTTTTTTCTTGCCGCCTATGCGCGTCCGGAATTATTCGCTTCGTTTGTATTGTCATTGCTGGTATTGCTGTATTTCCTGATAAAAGAAAGAAATAACTGGAAAAAATGGCTGCCGCTGCTGGCTGTACTGACTGGAATCATGGCGCTGGTTTTCGCAATATATCAACTGCCGGCCGACTCCTACAAAGGCATAGACAGAACGTATATCGCCTATTCACAACACTATGCCATCAATTATTATTTGCAGTTTAAACCGGATTTTAATCCGATTTCTGAATGGATTGATTTTGCGCGTCAAACATTCGGCGACTGTAAGAATGTAGGTTGTATTATACAAACTCATCCGGATTTGTTCTTCAAAAACTGTCTGTTCAATCTGCAGAATTATATGCTGACCTTGCTGCAATGGCTGACTGCCGCCTTATTTCCGGTGAAAATTATCGGCAAAAAAATCATCCATCTCGGCGTGTTGGCAGGCTTCTTCGGATTACTGGTGTTTGTGCTGGTGAATCAACCGGCCAGAGCGCGTTTCTTACAGCAATGCAAAGTCCATGCCTGGCTGTTGCTTATCTTGTTTCTCTTCGGTCTTCCAAGTATGGGCAGTGCCGTGATTA
The DNA here is from genome assembly GCA_020848315.1 of Chitinophagales bacterium. Taxonomy (GTDB): domain Bacteria; phylum Bacteroidota; class Bacteroidia; order Chitinophagales; family JADIYW01; genus JADJSS01. The sequence continues at coordinate 5,198 of JADLAH010000147.1, forward strand.
TATTTCCGCGCCATCACTACCTGCTGATGCACAGCATGTTGCTGGTGTTTGTGCTGGCGATGTTGCTGAACGCATTACCTTTTGTTCATAAGATAAAACCCGCCTACTGGCTGCTGTTTTTCGTGCCGTTCCTGATAAAATCACCGGCTGCCGCAAAGTATCAGTATTATCAGACCGAAGCGGAAAATAAAAACCAATGCAATAAAAAGATAACGGAATATATCCGCGCTACACACGATGGTCGCCCGCATGTGGTGTTTTCCAATCACCTGAGCTTCAGCATGCTGCTGCCGCCCAATTTTTCCGATTTTAATACAGAATATGAATATAAACCAGGGATGGTGTTTTCAGAGATTCTTCAGGAAAAGAAGATTGATTATGTAGTGGTCAGGGATATTTTGCTGAAAGAAAAATTGTTGAGTCAGGATACCACCTGGATAAATTTCATGAAAAATCCTGCCGCCTATGGATTCGAAAAAGTCTTGTACGGAGAAGGCTGTGACAGCTATTTACTAATAAAAAAACCATGAGCAAGATATCCGACATAAAAAGTATTCCTCAGCGGATGTCTCTTCGTTGGGCCGGCATAGCGGGCTTGCTTTTTTTTATTGTTGTGGGAATAAAATGGGGCTATCAGCTGCCGCAACATCTCGATATACTTTTTGGCGATGAAGCCGAATATATGCGCAACGGCCTCGATTTATTTGAGGTGATTCGCAATGACTGGGGACCGACCTACAATATATGGTATAAGTTTTTATCGCTGTTCACGTCGGATACCATCACCTTGTATTATGCAAACTATATCGCCGGTGCCGTGCTGACAGGCGGCCTGCTGATGCTGGTTTTGCTGGCATTGCGCTTGTCGCCGCCGGTTGCCCTCTACGCGTCGTTCTGCTTTTTTGTGTCCGGCATACAAATGAATACCTGGCCGCGGATATCTCATTTTGTGCTGTTACTTTTATTCGGAGCCATCCTCGTTTTTTCACGGATACGGTCTGCGGCGCTCCGTACTTTGGTCATCGCCATCGCGTGCTACTGGTGCGCCTACGCGCGCCCTGATCTGATGCTGGCGTTCTTCCTGATGCTGGCGGTAGCGGCATGGCTGATGTATCAGGAAAGGGCACAATGGCGTTCTTTTTTGCCTGCCTTGTTGGTGTTGCTGTTGAGTGTGCTCTTTTTTCAAGGCATTTTCGGACAGCCGTCCGCTACGTATAAAGGCGGGTTAGACCGTTTGTACAGCGCTTTCTGCCAGCATTATGCCATCAACTATAGGTTTATGACGAATGCAGATTTTGATGCCGTTACCGAATGGATTGATTTCTGCCGAACAAAATTTCCGGATTGTTATACCATCGGTGATGTACTGAAAAACCATCCGCAGGAGTTCATACAGCATGTTCTTTTCAATGTGAAAAATTATTTATTGTTGCTCTTTTCGGCGTTGCTGTCATTGCTATTTCCACTGGCCATCATAAAAGGTAAAAAAGGATTGCTGCTGGCAATCGGACTGTTGTTGTTGCTGTTGTTTGCGACTTTATTCAACAAAGAAAAACGTAATAATTGGATGGCATTGCTGAAAGAACACCGCTTGCTGCTTTTGTTGCTGGCCATATTCGGATTGCCCAGCATGGGCATGAGTTGGGTGATTTTCCCGCGGCCGCACTATATGTTGTTGCATCTAATGTTGCCTTTGTTGTTGCTGACGCTGCTGTTGCAGGTGTGGTGGCAAGACAGATATCTGCCGGCTCGCTATTTTATGGTGTTGCTGGTGTTGCTGGCACTGGCCGCGCCAACAGCCGGGAAATACCCCTATCTGCAATACGGACAGGATATGCAAAATCATTGCAGTCAGCGACTAATCCGATTCCTGGAGAAAAAAAAGGATCAGCCTTATGTGGTCTTCACCAATTACCTGAATGTAACTTATATGCTCCCGAAAAATTTCAGTGAATTCAGTACGGAATTTGAATTGAAAAAGGGAATGTCTTTCGGGCTAGTTATGAAAGATAAAAAAATAAATATCGTGCTGGTGAGCAGTAATATCCTGCAAAATCCGATGCTGAAGTCAGATACTACGTGGCAGCAGCTGATTGCCAATCCGGAAACATTGGGATTTGAAAAAGTGCGGTATAGTGATGCGTGCGAAAGCTATTTATTGATGAAGGAATAAAAATTATGTGGAATAAAATCTCCGTTTTTGTAGCGTCCTTTTTTCAGGAGGAAGAAGCCGATAGGGCAACCGCTAAGTGGTGGCAGTATCTCTTTGGGATTCTGCTGCTCGCGCTCTGCGGATGGCGTGTGTACAATGGCCTCGAAGAAGTGATGGATATACAGTTCGCGGACGAAAGCGCCTACATGCGTTTCGGCCTCGATTTGTTTGACAAGCTGAACCGCGACTGGGGGCCGATGTATTGTATCTGGTACAAATTGCTGTCGTATATCACAACAGATACTATTCAGTTGTATTATCTGAATTACGCCCTTACATCGGTATTGCTGGTGTTGCTGCTGTATGTCTTTTTATTGCGCCTGTCAGTTTCGCCCGTGCTGGCGTTGCTCGTCAGTTTCAGCGTACTGGTGAGTGATTTAAATGTGTCGGTATGGCCGCGCATATCTCATTTCTGTATCATGCTGTTGCTGGCCTTTCTGGTGGTTATCACCTACTTCAAGAAGGCGACGCACCGTCTGTTGCTTTTTGCCTTGGTATGCCTGATAATATCTTATGCGCGTCCGGAGTTTTACCTGTCATTCCTCGGAACCATTGCCTTGCTGTTGCTGGCATTATGGTATCATAGAAAACAACTGAATGGTCGGGATTATACCTGGCTGGTGATTGCTTTTGTGGTGATGGGGATATTGCATTTTATATTTCGTTTTCCATCCAATGATTTCTTTGGCTACAACCGCGGTGTGGCGGCATTCTATCAGCATTATGCTTTTAATTTCAAGGTACGCACCAACTCGCCGGTAGATGCCTGGCTATACTGGGAAGATATCTGCAAACAGCAGTTCGGCGATTGCAATTCCATGTGGTGTGTGATTAAAACACAGCCGATGATAGTCATTGACAATACGCTGTATAATCTTAAAAATTATATCCTTACGACGCTGGTCAATGCGTATTCCTATATCTTTCCAATGCCCGTGTTTTCTTCCGGAAAGATAAAGGCAGGAATTATGCTCTTGATTCCGCTCGCTTTTATGCTGCTGTTGCGAAAACGGGATGATCGCATGGAAGTGGGGCGGCAGTTGTATCAGTGGCGCTGGTACTTGCTCGTCTTACTTGTGTTTATCGCGCCGACGGTATTGTCCTGCATCGTGGTGTTCCCACGTCAGCATTATGTTTTCCTGCAGATGTTGCTGGTGTTATTGTTGCTGATGGCCATACTGCAGCCCATCTTTAAAAGAATTGTCTTGTCGCCTGTGCTGTTTATTCTTTTCGGTGGCTGCCTGCTGCTGGCAACGCCAAACGTACGGCAGTATTCTTTCCTGAAAGTCAATAATGATACCAACAGCCTGTGCAATAAAGCACTGGTGCGTGAGCTTGCAGGTGCTTATTCGGACAAGCCACACACGTTGTTCACCAATATGCCGTTTGTCAGAGGCATGCTGCCTGTTTCCTTCCGTGAAGTAAATACCATTTTTGACAAGAAAAAACACGTGCCGTTTCAGCATTACCTTGATTCTGCAAAAATTGACATCGTTATTCTGACACCGGCCACGTTCCGGGATCCGCACATCATTTTTGACAGCAGTTGGACGCAGTTTGTCCGGAATTATCCTGATTATGGATTTAAGAAAAAAGAAATGAGTGGCTGCGAGACGTATCTCTTAGTCAAGGAGCCGTAAAAAGGATTCCGTCGCTACTTTTTTGTCGGCAGCCAGATTGATGGCGCCTGCCACAGCAATGCCATGAATGCCTGTTTCCAATAGTTCCGGTATGTCTTCCGGCGTGATGCCGCCGATGGCAATCACCGGTGTGGTGATATTTCCGGAAAGAATAGAGCGGTAGCCCTCTAGGCCCAGTACCGGACTCAGTTGCTCTTTGGTATTGGTAAACCGGAATGGTCCCAGTCCGATATAGTCGACGCCCGATTGCTGCAAATGATAGACATCTTCTGCGGTGTTGGCCGTGCCGCCGATGATGGCATCAGGCCCCAAAATATTTCTGGCTTGTTGCGGTGGCATGTCTTTTTTGCCCAGGTGCACGCCATGCGCTCCGATACTCGCGGCAATATCCACATAATCATTGATAATTAGAGTCGCCCCGTATGGGGCGCAAATATCTTTGACAGCTTCCGCTATGCGCAGACATGCTGCAAAAGATTGTTTTTTTATCCGGAGTTGTATCCACCGGATGCCGTTGCTGCAGGCCATTGCTGCCATTTCCTGATGCGATATATGATCCAGGTCCTGCGTCAGGTAATGGAGTTTAGCGATAGGCAGTTTGGTCATGATACTTCTTCCGATTTAGTATGGTAGCCCAATCGGCCCGGGTGACTCACTAAAAATTGATAGGTATATTCTTTCGCGAGTTCGCAGGATAGATGAATGGAATGACCCAATGCGAGATAGGCCGCGAGAGCGGAAGATAATACACAGCCGGTGCCATGCTTTTCCAGTTCCGTGATTTCTTTCGGATGAAGGATGTCCAGCTTTTTATTAATCCAAAGCATATCAGTGGCCGGAATTTCGATGTTGTGTCCGCCTTTCAGATATACATGGCAATATTTGGCTAACTTTTCCGCGCCTTGTACCGCATCTTTCTCCTTGGTCAGCGCTGTCACTTCTTCCCAGTTCGGCGTGATAATGTCGATGGAGTCGAGTATGTGTTTTAGATATTTGCCGGGTATTTTTTTATGAAAATCAAAGCCGGCACTGGCACGCAGAATCGGATCCCAGATGATTTTGATGGTATTGTCATAACCCAGCAGCAGTTCAATCACTTCGCTCAGTACTTCCATGTTTTCTATCAATCCGATTTTGACGTAATGGATTTTATACGCATGCAGCAGTGGATATAGCTGCGCTTTGATTTTCTTCTTGGACAACCATTGCACGCCTTCAAACTGATGGTCATTCTGGTAGGTGATGCAAGTGGTAACGGCCAGTCCGTACACACCGATAGCCTCCATGGTTTTGATATCGGACAGCACGCCGGCGCCACCGCAAGGGTCATATCCGGCAATACTTAAAACGTATGGGCGTGTCTTCGTTTTCATAGGCAGATTATACTTTACAAAGTAAGCAAATTTCCTCCATTTTTTTCATGGCATCTTCCGGCGATTGCCAGAGTGCGCCCAATAATGCAATGCCGTTGAATCCCATTGATTGTACATTGGAAATCCTGGATGCATCGATGCCGCCCTGCGCGATAAAACTGCTGAAAGAAGCGCTATTGCCGATGAGGTCGGCAAGAGATTGCATGTCCCAGTTTTTTTCATGATTTATCTTGGAGATGCTCCTGAAAAGCGGTGCTACCAATATGTGTTTAAATCGCCCGCCATATTGCAGGATGTCCCGCGTGTCGTGTGCGGTCACCGAACTGATTTTGTGGTGTTGATGCAGCCAATCCAACACTCTGTCGTTGTACAGCGTATTTCTTTGGATGATGTCCCGGGTGAAATGATAGCCAGCCAGATCAAATTCCTTGGTGATGATGAGCGAGGAGGTGATGATTTTGGAATAGTATTTCGGATCGAATTTTTCCATGTAATCTACCAGCGAAAAATCATCCATTTCCGGTTTTCGGATATACAGATAGTCGGCTCCTTCCTCCATCATGGCACTCAGCAGGCTGATTTCATTTTCCAGCTCCTGTTCCGGTGTATACACACAAATTTTCATGGCGTGAAATTAAATTAATCCGCGCTAATTACACAAAAGTATTTATTCGCGCACCCTTATTTTATGGGATGGATGAATGATAAATTAGCTAACTTGCAGCGCATTCGCCTGTTAATGGAACGGCAGGGAAGTGTCTATTTTGTAAGTAAATCGCCGGATTGTGAATGATTTAAGCCTTTTCAGAGGAAAAAGTACCGATATGTTTCAGCAGGAACTGCAGGCCTACTCCTGGGAGCAGGCGGAAGCTACCGTGCGCCATGCAAGCGCGACGGATGTGCAGCGCGTTTTGATGCAGGAGTGGCAGTCACCCAAAACCATGCAGGATTTTGCCGTATTGATTGCTCCCGCAGCGGCTCCGTTTCTACAGGATATGACGCGGCTGAGCCAGCGGATTACCCGTGCGCGTTTCGGCAATAATATACAGCTTTACGCGCCGATGTACCTCAGCAATGAATGCCAGAATATCTGTACTTACTGCGGCTTCAGTTTTACCAATAAAATCCCGCGCAAGACACTCACCGATGCGGAAATCCTGCAGGAAACAGCGATCCTGAAATCGTATGGTTTCGACAGCATTCTGCTGGTCACCGGAGAACACGATAAGCTCGTCGGAATCGACTATTTGCTGCATGCCGTGCAACTGGTGAAACCTCATTTTGCGCAGGTGTCTATCGAGGTGCAGCCACTCGAACAGCACGAATAC
>JADLAH010000148.1 GCA_020848315.1 Chitinophagales bacterium
CCGCAGTCAATCGAGAAAGGTTTATTTTCATAGGCATCATCGCCGAACAAAGATTCCACAAAAAAATGGCGCGGAATTTTTTCAATAGCCTTCAGAACGGCCTCGTCTTTAATCCCCAGTGAGCGTAATTCACCTACCAACCGTTTGCGTAATCCCTGATGTCTGAACGTATCGTGCATAGCGCAAAAATAGGGGCAAAAAAGGCTATTCAAAAGTAAAATCTATACCTAAATGTTAATAATTCATCAGAAAAAAGATTTAGCATTTGAATTACCACAAAAAGTGCAACTTTAAAAACAATTTGTCTCCCTTTTTACTGTATGCTGTAATAATTCCTGCCTTAACGCTACGTATCAGATACCATAAATCAACAACTATGCGAAGCCTGATTACTTTTTGTAGCATTTTGTTTACCGTATTGAATGTGCATGCTGCCAGCATCAGAGGTATTGTGACAGATGAAAAAAACAGTCCGATTGAGTTTTCCAACATCATTCTGCATAAACCGCACGATTCGAATTACCTCAACGGCACCACCACGGACAGCCTGGGGCGTTTTGTGTTGGACAATCTGGAAGCCGGTCAATATTATCTGGAAGTGGTCTATCTCGGCTACAAGCCCGACACGATTGAACAGATTGACCTCAAAGAAGATGCAGACATCGGCACAGTACAACTCTTCACGGAAGAAAATATGCTGTCCGGCGTAGAAATAAAGGCGAACAGACCGGTGATTGAACGGCAGGCTGACAAGCTGATTTTCAACGTGGAGAACAGCACCCGATCCAGCGGGGAAAATGTGTTCGACATCCTGCGTACCGTGCCCGGCGTGACGGTGAGTGGCAACGACCAAATCAGCATCAACGGCAAGAGTGGCGTACAGGTAATGATTAATGGAAAAATAGAACAACTCAGCACCGACCAATTGGCCACGCTCCTGAAATCCATGCAAAGTTCGAATGTAAAAAAGATAGAAGTCGTCAGCAATCCTTCCGCAAAGTATGACGCCAACGCGCGCGGTGGTATTCTGAACATACAACTGAAATCAAACCTGCGCACCGGCGTGAACGGCTCCGTATACGCCAACTACCGGCAGCACCGCTACGCCAACGGCGATGTCGGCTTCAACCTCAACATGAACCACAAAAAACTCACCATCAGTACCAACTACAACTTTGGTCATAACAACAACTACGGTAAGAATATTTTCATCAGAAATTTCAAAACCGATGAAGGCACGCAGCAGTACGACGAAACCGGCATCGGCGGCGATAAATTTGTCAGCCACTTCGCGAACCTCAGCCTTCGTTATGCTATCAACGACAATAACGCCATTGGCATTGGCGGCGAATTGTTCCGTTTTATCAATACCGGCGGCGGCGATGCACGCCTGAATATCCTGAACAACGTAGAAAGCGGCATCATCAATACCTATCAGAATACCGACAATCAGACCAGCGGAAAATCCATCAATCCGTCGTTGAATTTCAACTTCCGCAGTCAACTGGATACTGCAGGCAGCGTGCTGGAAATAAAATACGATTACACCTATTTCTATTTGTTTTCCGAGAGCCACCTGAGCACCGATTACTTTGATTCGGCAGGCACTGTCATTGCACCCAACTATGACTTTCGCCAGACCAATCCATTTATTGTTAACCTGCACACTGCGAAAGCTGACTATTCGCGACCGTTGAAAAACAAGCATTCCATAGAAGCCGGTGCAAAATTCACGTGGACAAAAACCAGCAATGACATCCGCTTTTACAATCTGATCAGCGATGTGTATCAGCAAGACAATACAAAATCCAATCAGTTTGAATACATCGAAAATATCAACGCGCTCTATGCGACCTGGAGCAAAGACTGGGGCAAAGGCTGGAGCACCAACACCGGATTGCGCATTGAACAAACCAATACCAATCAGTATTCCGTCACGCTGGACAGCCGTACCAAACGGCATTATGTAGACTTCTTCCCGAGCGTGTTTATGCAGAAAAACATCAAAGAACACCATCAGGTGAACCTGAATTACAGCCGAAAAATACAGCGCCCGAACTACAACGACCTGAATCCATTTCAGTTTTATCAGAGTCCGTATTCCGTGTGGACGGGCAATGCCGATCTGAAACCGCAATACATCAACGTCACGGAATTCACCTATACACTGCGCAACAGCTACAGCTTCACCGCCGGACATGAGAACATCCGAAACAATTACACGCATCTCGCCTATCAGGATGATTCCACGAAAATCACCACCTACAAAGCGACCAATTTCAGGGTGAGAAACAACCTGAATATCGGCTTTAACATCAACAAGGAAATTTTAAAATGGTGGATGATTTCCTATTCCGGACAATACACCTTCTTCAAATACAACTCAACAGTCAACAACGAACCATTTGTGGTGAGTTCAAATAAGTTTACCATTTCCATGGACAACACCTTCATTCTGCCGAAGGATTTCAAGATTAATATTTTCGGATTTTACACCACGCCGTTCCTGGATGCTACCGACATTATGAAATCCGACGGACTTGTCAATGTAGCTGTTTCCAAATCATTCTTCCAGAATGCGCTTCGCATACGTGTGGCAGGCAATGATATTTTCGCGACAAAGAATTTCTCTTTTGACACCGACTTTTTCAATGTGAATTCCAAGACGAGACGCAAGTTCAGTTCCAGATTCTTCAGCCTTTCGGTGACCTATAATTTCCAGAAAGGAAAGAAATTCCAACAAACGAGAATCAGCAACAGCAATCAGGAAGAAAAGAACCGCATCCGCTAATTATTTCTCCGGTTTTCAGCTATCAGAATTCCAATTTACTTTTGTATTTTTAGCTACCTAATTTATAAAAGTAATGCAAATAAAATTCGGAACAGACGGCTGGAGAGCGATTATCGCGCAGGAATTTACAACGGACAATGTCGCGCGCGTAGCGCATGCCACAGGGCTTTGGGTGAAATCCATTTCATCTTCGCCTGCTATCACCATCGGACATGATTGCCGCTTCGGCGGTCCTTTATTTACGGAAGTTACTATAAAAGTGCTGTGTGGACTGGGGGTAAAAGTGTATGCCCACAAAGGCATCTGCTCAACGCCCATGGTATCACTGGGTTGCCGCAACCTGAACACTACCGCCGGCGTCGTCATTACGGCGAGCCACAATCCACCGTCCTACAACGGCTTCAAACTGAAATCCAGTTTCGGAGGACCTACCACACCGGCGGACATCGCCAAAGTGGAAGCCCTCATTCCGGAAAGTGCCGCTATTCCGGCCACTTCGCTCGAAGAACTGGTAGCAAGCGGCCTTCTCGAATATGTCGACCTGGAAACCATGTATTTCAACCATGTGGAACAGTCGTTCGACATGAATGCCATCCGCACCTGCGGCATGACCTTTGGATATGACGCGATGTATGGTGCCGGTCAAAAGATCACGCGCAGGCTCCTGCCTTCGCATCTGGTGTATCTGCACTGCGAAGAAAATCCGGGATTCCACGGACAGGCGCCGGAGCCACTGCACAAAAACCTGCTGGAGTTTTCCGAATTAATCAAGCACTCCACCGACATAGAATTCGGCTTCGCCAACGACGGAGATGCTGACAGAATCGGGTGTTACGATGCCGATGGCAACTTCATCGACTCACACCATATCATCCTGCTGCTGATACATTATCTGCACAAATACAAAGGCATGACCGGAAAAGTGGTGGTATCATTCACCGTGTCTGACAAAGTGAAGAAGATGTGCAAAGCCTACAACCTTCCGTGTGAAGTGACACAAGTCGGCTTCAAATACATCTGCGAAATCATGGTCAATGAAGATGTGCTGGTGGGCGGCGAAGAAAGCGGCGGCATTGCCATCAAAGGCCATATTCCGGAGCGCGACGGCGTTTGGATGGCGTTGGTGCTGATGGAATTTATGGCAAAAACCGGCAAGAGCATCAAAGAGCTGATTGCAGAAGTCTACGAAGTAGTCGGCTCATTCGACTATGACCGATACGACTTACATATCTCGGAAGAAATTAAACAGAAAGTGATTGCCAACTGCAAGGCGGATGCTTATACTCATTTCGGTGATTATCCGGTGAAGAGAAAAGAAACCATTGACGGCTGGAAATATTTCCTGGATGACAGCGACAGCACCTGGACGATGATTCGCGCGAGCGGAACGGAGCCGGTGCTGCGTGTATACGGAGAAGCGCAGGACAGAGCCGCTGTGATAAGATTATTAGATACCGTAAAAGCTACCTTACTCGGATAATGACCGGCTACAGCTATACACTGCGTACTTTTTTCCGGCCCCTCTGTGTGCTGGCGCTACTCTTATGCTGCGTCGGACAAACACAGGCAATAGGAAAACTGAAGCAGAAACGACTGGCCAAAAAAGACACGACGCAGGTGGTAGCGGATTACGCATATCAGGTGATTCAGGATACCATCTCTGATGGAACAGCATTGAGCGTACATCAGGATACCATCTTTAATCCGAAATACACTTTCAAAAAAGTACTCCTCGGCAAGCAACTTATTCCGGATACGTCCTGGCAGAATGAATGGGTATATACCGTCAATTACGACACGATATATCACTATGATTATGTGCCCACCGATCCGGCATACGGCTATACCGGCAAAATAAAAATGCGCAAACCTTATCCTTTTTTCCAGCCATCGCCGGTGCTGAATAAGCCCCGTGTGGGCTTTGTTTCCGGGATGATCGGTGGATTGTATGCC
>JADLAH010000149.1 GCA_020848315.1 Chitinophagales bacterium
TGGTAAACTGCAGATACGGATAGGTGTATGAGTTGTCCGACAAAAACAGCGAGCGGTAACCATCGCCGATGAAGTGCTTGCCATTACCAATCTGCATCGCGAATTGTTTCACCGGGGCATAGGATACATAGGCGTTGATACTCGAAAAATCGAGGCCTTTCGCGCTGCCGCGGATATTTCCCTCGCCCGGCACCGCGCCCGTTTGCAGGTTGTAGATACCTACGTAGGTCGGGAATTTCCCGATGGTATTTAGTATGGAAGTATAGATGGTTACTTTTTTGCCGATGTCTGCTCTCAACTCGAACCCTTTCAGGTTGTAACTCAGCGTTTTTTTTGCGGTCAGGTCGTATCCGAAGCCCAGATTTACAATCGGATTCAATACCACATATACTTTCCGAGGTTTGTAGGCTTTATCGTAGATATTATCTTCAAAATACACAGAGTCCTGCGCATATATTTTACCGTAGTGTTTCACATATCCTTTTTCATCGAACTCCAGCAGATTCTCGTAACCCATCACATTGACGAGTTTGCTGAACCAGTTGGTGTGAGGCACGCGCTGAAAATGCTGCACCGTATCAGGATATACAAAATCGTATACTTCCGCCGCTACGTAAGGTTTTACTGCTGTATGAAAGGACGCTTTGTCCCAGCCGTTCAGGTGCTTCTCATAGCCCAGCACCATGTTTCTGTTCATAGGCAGGTTTTCCTGTTGCGCATGGGCAAGAAAAGCAAATGAGAGCAGTAAACAGAGCAGCGTGTATTTTTCAGAATGCATTTTCTTCACCTCGGAGCATATTGATAATGGTCAGTATAATAATTTTCACATCCAGCCAGAAACTCCAGTTTTCGATGTACCACACGTCGGCGCGCACTCTGCCTTCCATGTCGGTTACATCTTTGGTTTCTCCGCGATAGCCGTTTACCTGCGCCCATCCCGTGATACCGGGTTTCACTAAATGTCGGACCATAAATTTATCAATAATTTTGGAATATTCTTCCGTATGCTTCAACATATGTGGCCTCGGACCGATTACAGACATCTGTCCGATGAATACATTGAAGAACTGAGGCAACTCGTCGAGGTTGGTTTTGCGCAGCAGTTTGCCTATCGGCGTAATGCGCTGGTCGTCGCGCGTAGCCTGTCTTACATGGGCGTCATCGTTCATATACATGGTGCGGAACTTGATGACACGGAAAGATTTATTTTTGATACCCGATCTTTCCTGTATAAAAAACACCGGACCTTTGGACGTGAGTTTGATGATGAGCGCGATGACCGGAATGAGCCAGGAAAGCACGAAAATGATAACCAGCAAGGAAAAAATGATATCGAAAAAGCGTTTTACAAAGCGGTTGATGATGTTTTCCAGCGGTTCATTGCGCAGCGTCATCACCGGAATCTGACCGTAATAGTCGATTTCCACTTTGTTCAGGTGGTGCGTCAGAAAGCGCGATAAATCCGGGACGATTTTTACGCGAATCAGGTTTTCATCGCCGAATTGTATGAGTTCCTTGATTTTTTCTTCTTCATTGTACGGCAAGGCGCAGAAGAACTCATCTATCTGGTGCTGAAGGGCATAATTCTTGGCCTCATCCACGTTTCCGAGAATATGTTTGCGCACTTCTGCCGGATATTTTTCAGGAGCATCGTCAAAAAAGCCGAGAAACTGATAGCCGTATTCAATTTTGTGCTCCAGCATGTTTTTAAATTCCTGCGCTGTTTCGCCGGCGCCAATCACCATCACCTTTCTGTTGTTGAAACCACGGGCGCGGTACATGCGTACAATTTTGATAAATCCCAATCGCCAGACGCCCGTCAGTACAAAGGATCCGGCGTAGGTAATCAGTAGTACCTCTCTCGATAGCTTGAAGGTTTCATTGAAATCCTTGAATACAACGATGTAAGAAAATGACAATACCACCTCGAGCGCGAAGAGTTTAATCAGCGAGGACAGCAAAGTGAAAAACCGCGTATTGCGGTACATGTCGAAGGTGCCTGACAACTGTGCCGCCATCAGGTAGATGATGTTGAGATAAATCCAGAGTTGCAGATATTTGGTTTCAAACATCTGCGTATAGTTCCAGAAACTGGTGAAATGACCAATAAGATAAGTGATATTCAGGATGAACAAGTCACCGAGCGCATGCACTAAAACGTATAAATTGGTTACTTTTTTTCTCACAACACGCAATTTTTACCATCTACCGATGGAGGATTTGCTATATAGATGTAATTTTTAATATCAGCGTTGCATGGTTCTTTTGTAGTCAACAAATTTTTTGCAACAGTCCAACAACAAATATAGTTAAAATACGCAGCGTACTCAAAAAATCCGGGATTCTTTTCCCGAAAAACCGCCGCCAGAAAAAATATTTTGTCAGAATTTATGGAAATTCCTTCTTTTAGGTCTCTTAATAGTATAAATTTGTTTAACGAAATTCCGAATTATCATGAGTAAAGACGACAAAGTAAAAGCGCTCCAGTTAACCCTGGAAAAATTGGACAAGCAGTACGGCAAAGGTACCGTAATGAAATTAGGCGATAACAGTATCGTGGAGTCGGAGGTGATTCCTACAGGTTCCCTCGGACTGGATCTCGCACTGGGTATCGGCGGCTTCCCGAAAGGCAGAATCATCGAAATATACGGTCCGGAATCATCCGGTAAGACGACACTGGCCATTCACGCCATCGCACAGGCACAAAAGAAAGGCGGCATCTGTGCCATCATTGACGCGGAACATGCCTTCGATAAAAAATACGCGGAATCTCTCGGAGTGGACACCGACAATCTGTATATCACACAGCCCGATGATGGTGAGCAGGCACTCGATATTGCCGAGCAACTGATACGTTCCGCAGCCATCGATCTGGTGGTGGTAGACTCCGTAGCGGCCTTGGTGCCCCGCAGTGAGATTGAAGGCGAAATGGGCGACAGCAAAATGGGCTTGCATGCCAGACTGATGAGTCAGGCAATGCGAAAACTGACAGGTGCTATCAGCAAAACCTCTTGCAGTTGTATATTTATCAACCAGTTGCGTGAAAAAATCGGGGTGATGTTTGGGAATCCGGAAACCACTACCGGTGGTAATGCCCTCAAATTCTACGCGTCTATCCGTTTGGATATCCGTCGTTCCACTCAGATTAAAGACAAGGAAGGCAATGTGATTGGCAATCAGACCAAAGTCAAGGTGGTGAAAAACAAACTTGCGCCGCCATTCAAAACGGCTGAATTCGATATTATGTTTGGTAAAGGAGTTTCCAAAGAAGGAGAAGTGGTCGATATGGGTGCGGAACTGGGCATTTTGCAAAAAAGCGGAGCCTGGTACAGCTATGAAGGACAGAAAATCGGACAAGGCCGCGATCAGGTAAAACAGCTGATGCTCGATAATCCGGGACTGATGGAAGAAATTGAAGGTAAAATCAAGGCAAAA